>JAEURA010000228.1 GCA_016789005.1 Anaerolineae bacterium | reverse complement strand
GGCGGGAGTTATTCAGGCGGTCGATATGTTTGGTCTGCTGCCGGATGGTTCGCCGGTTGTGCCGTTCATCAGCCCGATGACCATCTGCATGCGCGGGGTCGGCTCGGCGATCTTCCTGAGCGCCGCCAACGCCGCCCGCACACCGCTGCTGATCCCGGTGCTGCCCAACAGCCCGGCGGGCTATTCGTGCGGCAGCATTCCGGTCTCCGGCACGATTGTGCTGGTGCGCAATGCCATGACCGACGCGCAGCCGATGCCGCAAACGGGAGGCGGCGCGCCGGTCTCGGTCGCGCTGACGAACTGCCAGGTGCGGACGACGAACCCGCTCAACCTGCGTTCGACGCCTTCGCTGGCGGATTCTTCCAACATCCTGGAGGTCCTGCCCTACCAGACGGTGCTGACGGCGACCGAGCGCATCCCCGGATGGTACGGCGTGATTCGCGGCAGCCTGCCGGGCTGGGTCGCGGCGGAATTCGTGGAGACGATCGGCGACTGCTGAACGCCGGCTTCGCCGACGACACTGTTGCTTGTGATGGTGAGCCTCTCCTCAAACTGCGAGAGGCTCTCGATCTTGTCTAGAGCCTGTCTGATAATTGCCCTTGGTAGGGGCGCGTCGCGACGCGCCCGCCGTAACCGTGACGATCTTTCAGGCAGCGCGGGCGGCTCGCGAGCCGCCCCTACGAGAGCGTTGATGAATTGTCAAATGCGCTCTAAGCCTGCAAGACGCCCTCTGACACAGTGCGCAGGTCGAGCGCCTGCCCGCGTTCGACGGACGCCGCAAACGCCCCTACCGGCAGACGCGGGCGCAGGGATTCCAGCAGCGCCTCGACGTGCCGGTGCGTCCATTCCGCCATCTTGCCGTGCGCCAGCGCCAGACTGACCCATGAAACGGCGCGCGCCGGGTCGCTTTCGGCGTAGGTGATCACCGCCAGTTCGGCGAGATTCGCCGCCTGCCACATCAACGAGGCGGATTCGACGCCCGCTCGCAGGCTGCGGCGGTACGCCCGTACAGCGCTGTCCACGTCACCCAGCCCCAGATGCGCCCGCCCGACGGAATAGTTCATCGCCGCCAGGACGAAGGTCATGCCGTACTGTTCCAGCGCCGTCAGGTAAGGCGCGGTCGCTTCGAGCACCTGCTGGAATTCCCCTTGAAGCAGGTAGAACGGCACGGCGCTGGCGGCAGCGATGCTGGACAGCGGGAAGCGCAGCCGCTCGTTGGAATTGGCGAGGGTGCGCATCTCGTCCAGGACTGCGCCTGCCCGCGCGAAATCGCCGGAGAAGACCAGCGCCCGGCTGAGGTGTCCCAGCACGTCGGCGATGTCCATCGGGTTGCCCATCTGGCGGCGCAGGCGCAGGCATTCCTCGGCGTGAGCGACGGCTTCCGCGTAATCCCCTTCCGAAGACTCGGCGCTGCTCAGCATCGCCAGCGAGTTCGCCACCCCGCGCACATCGCCCAGACTGCGAAAGACCTCGAGCGCCTGCTGATGACAGGGGATCGCCCGGCGAAACTCGCCCAGCATCAGATACGCGCCGGCGAGCATGTTGGATGCCTCGGCAACGCCGCGCCGGTTGCCGGCGTCGCGGTGCAGCTTCACGCTTTCCTCGTAGCGCGTCACCGATTCCGAGTAGCGTCCCATACGGTGCAGCACATTGCCGAGGTTGGTGGCGACGTATGCCAGATAGGCGCGGTTATCAAGCGCCCTGGAAAGCGCGTAGCTCTCTTCGAACAGCGCTTTCGCCTTCTCTTCCTGGTTCATGGCATGGTAGATCTCGCCGAGCATGTTGCGGACTCGCGCCATCTGAATCTCGCTTCCAGAGGCATCGGCGCGCCGCATGTCCATCACCGCGATGCGCTCCGCCTCGCCGTAATCGCCGCTCAGGAAGTGCAGATAGCTGAGATTGCCGAGCGTGATCGCGGAGAGCAGTGGGTCGTCCAGACGGTCCAGAAGGGCGACGGCTTCCTGCGCCCGGCTGCTGGCAGCTTCATAATCGCCCGCCAGCATCGCCGCATACGCCAGCATGTTCAGCGCCAGGTTGACATCGCGGTCCGCGCCGCGCTTGCGGAAGAGCGGCAGCGCCTCCAGAACAGGGTCGGTGGACATATAACGGTCGCCGCCCTGCCCGGCGAGCATGTACAGACAGAGGCGCATCCGCCAGAGTGTCAGGCTCTCCGCAGCTTCCCCACCCAGGCGGCGGCTCAGGCGTTCCACGGCATCCTCGAAGATGCGCGCGCCCTCGGCGAAGCGGCCCGTCATCTCGGCGACCAGGACCAGGGCGAACTGCATCGTCTCGATGTCGTCGAATGCGCCCTGCGCCACAGTCCACTGAAACGCCGGGATGATGTTCTCCATCTCCGCCTGAATCAAGGACAGCGCCGCTTTCGCCTGCGCGCCGTTGAGTGAAGCCTGTCTGGCGACCAGCCACGCCCCAAAATAGGCGGCGTGACGGGCGCGGGCGTCGCGCTCCGCTTCCGCGTCAGACGCCAGGCGCGCCTCGAGGTACTGGCGCAGCAGCTCGTGCAGGGTGTAGCGCCCGCTGGCGGCGTCGCGCCGCACCAGCGACTTGTTGACCAGCGTCGTCAGATGGCGCAGGCTGGCAGCGCTGACTTCCTGTGCCGCTTCCCGCGTCCAGCCTCCGCGAAACACCGACAGCTTCCTCAGGATGAGACGCTCGTCTTCCTGAAGCAGGTTCCAGGAATAGTCGAAGACCGCCCGCATGCTGCGCTGACGTTCAGGGACGTTGCGGGCTTCCGTCGCCAGGATGTCCAATCCCCGGCGAATCTCTTCGGCGATCTCCG
>JAEURA010000222.1 GCA_016789005.1 Anaerolineae bacterium | reverse complement strand
GGCGGGGACGGAACCGGTGGTGGGCAGGTTGGCGGCGTAGCGGCGCGCGTCGCTGTCATCGTCGCTGCACAGCCCGGAACCGGTGCTGGTGTCGAGGACCGCCAGGACAGGGTCGAAGCCGTTGAGTCCGACGGCGGTGGCGGTGTAGGTGAAGCCGGAGCGCATCTGGTTGACGATGATCTCCACGCCGTTGTCGAACGTCGTCCCATCATCGCAGGTCACCGACATGCCCGATGGTGCGCTTCCTGACTGTGAAGGGATTTGTGTCGGCGCGACCTGCTGTAAACCGCCGGAACTCTCCTGTGCCGTCGAAAGCCCACCGCTCGACGCAGAAGCCGTCGCAGAATCGGAGATGCCGATGTGGAAGACGAGGAGGTACTGCCCTTCGGTGCTGTTCTGGTAGCTGGTCATGTAGTAGGTGAGATAGTTGTTGGCGCGGTCGGCATTGAGCTGGATGCCGGCGAGCGGCGAGGTGAGCATGGCGTCATACTGCCAGCCGGGGAGCGTGCCGGTGGCGATGGTGACGTTGTAGTTGTCAAGGCGGAAGCCGGTGTCGTAGCAGAGACCGGAGTCGCCGGAGTCGTCGCAGTAGATCTGGTTGCCGGCGCTGTCGGTGACAGGGTCGCTGGTTCCGGGCATCGCCTGGAACATGAGGGGGTCGACGCCGGAAGTGCCGCGCGTGAGCATGTAGAGGGAGAGCGGGATGCCGGAGGCCGCCATGCCGGGAGTGATGTTGACGGAGAAGGCATCGCCCGCGCCGTCGGCATCGGTGACCGCCATGCCTTCGAGGATGAGGACGAACTCGCCGGACTGGTTGCCGTAGCCGCCGACGACGAGAGAGATGTCAGCGAAGGCGGAGGAAGAGTTCTGGCTGAAGTTGACCTGAGCGCTCAAGCCGGAGGCGGGGACGGAACCGGTGGTGGGCAGGTTGGCGGCGTAGCGGCGCGCGTCGCTGTCATCGTCGCTGCACAGCCCGGAACCGGTGCTGGTGTCGAGGACCGCCAGGACAGGGTCGAAGCCGTTGAGTCCGATGGCGGTGGCGGTGTAGGTGAAGCCGGAGCGCATCTGGTTGACGATAATTTCCACGCCGTTGTCGAACGTCGTCCCGTCATCGCAGGTCACCGACATGCCCGATGGAGTCTGCGCAAGTACCGGTGCTGCTGCGAGGATGCCAATAGCCAATATGAAAAGAACGGACGCTATGTGTGCTTTCACGAGAACCTCCTGGCGCGTCTGAGACATCTACCTGCTAGTATCGTTGATTTTTCGAAAACCGCCTAGAATTCGGGAATTTTTTATACTTGTAATGGCAGGTTTCAGTCTAGAATATAAGCGACTAGAATCGAAGGATTGAGAATGCAGCCACCGGATAGGGTTTTGGTGTCGGGGCGTGAAGCTTCCGATGAGCTAGATCGCATCATGCAGTACCTCGGCTTGGATGCTGCCGTCCGTGCCGAAGATGGGCAGAACGCCGTCGCCCTTGACGTTGCCGGAACCGCAGAGCATCTGCGCCGCTCGGTTCGCATCCTGGAGGACATTCGCTACGCGCTGAACGAGCACTCCATCGTCGCCATCACCGACCAGCGCGGTGTCATCCAGTGGGTCAACGACAAATTCACCCAGATTTCCAAGTACCCTCGTGAAGAACTGCTGGGTCAGGATCACCGGATCATCAATTCGGGGTATCACACCAAAGAGTTCATTCGCCATATGTGGGTGACCATTGCCAACGGGCGCACCTGGAAAGGCGAGTTCAGGAACCAGGCAAAAGACGGCTCTTTCTACTGGGTCGATACGACCATCGTCCCCATGCTCAATGAGGACGGAAAACCCTATCAGTACATCGCTATCCGCACTGACATCACCGAGAAGAAACTGCAAGACCTGGCGCTGCGCCGTCGCGCTGCCGAAATGGAGACGGTCGCGCAGGTGAGCGCGGCAGTGACCCAGGTGGTCGATCTGCAGCAGGTGCTGCAGATGGTTTGCGATCTCAGTAAAGAACGTTTCGAGCTGTATCACGCGCACATCTACCTGCTGGACGACGCTGGCGAGAATCTGGTGCTGGCAGCCGGCGCGGGCGAGCCAGGACGTGTCATGCGTGCGCGCGGACACAAGATTTCGGCAGCGCATCCGCAGAGTATTGTGGCGGGGGCTGCGCGCACCCGTCAGGCGATCATCGTTAACGATGTGACTCAGACGCCGAACTTCCTTCCCAATCCGCTGCTGCCTGAAACGCGCTCAGAAATGGCTGTGCCGATGATGATCGGCGAACAGCTGGTCGGCGTGCTCGACGTGCAGTCGAACGTCTTCGACCGCTTCGACGATCAGGACGCTCAGGTCAAATCGGCGCTGTCGGCGCAGGCGGCGATTGCCGTAGAAAACGCCCGGCGCTTCACCACCATTCAGCGCAACCTCACCGATCTTCGTGCTGTCACGGACGTGGGCGCGGCGATCACGACGATCCTCGATCAGGAATCGCTGCTGCAGAACGTCGTTGAACTGGCGAAAGAACGCTTCGGTTTGTATCACGCGCACATCTACCTGCTGGATGATACAGGCGAGAACCTGGTGCTGGCAGCCGGCGCGGGCGAGCCGGGGCGGGTCATGCGGGCGCGCGGACACAAGATTTCGGCAGCGCATCCGCACAGTATTGTGGCGGGGTCCTCGCGCTCGCAACAGGCAGTCATTGTCAACGATGTAACGCAGACGCCGGACTTCCTGCCCAACCCGCTGCTTCCTGAAACACGTTCGGAGATGGCAGTGCCGATGCTCGTCGGCAATCATCTGGTCGGCGTGCTCGACGTACAGTCCGATGTCCTGGATCGCTTCGATGATCAGGACGCTCAGGTCCAGTCGGCGCTGGCAGCACAGGCGGCGATTGCGGTCGAAAATTCTCGCAGATTCAGCACCATCCAGGAGGTGAGTGCTTACCAGAACGCCATCCTGGAAGGCGCGGAATACAGCATCATTGCCACGACGCTGGACGGTCTGATCGTTACGTTCAACCAGGGCGCAGAAAGACTCCTTGGATACAGCGCCGATGAGATGATCGGCAAGAACACGCCGGCGGTCGTCCATGATGTGGATGAGGTGGTAGCGCGGGCGAAGGTTCTGAACGACGAACTTGGCACGACTATCGAGCCAGGTTTTGAGGTTTTTGTGGCGAAAGCTCGCCTGGGCATGGCGGACGAAAACGAATGGACCTACGTCCGCAAGGATGGCGGGCGCGTGCCGATTCAGCTTTCGGTCACGGCGGTGCGCGACTCCTCCGGCGAGATCGTCGGCTTTCTGGGTATCGCCAACGACATTTCCGAGCGAAAGCGTGCGGCGCAGCGTATTGAGCGCAACGCCGCCAACCTGCAGGCGGTGGCGGACGTCGGTACGGCGATCACCACCATCCTGGAACTGAACGATCTGCTGCCGACCGTTGTTGAACTCACCAAAGAGCGCTTCGCCTTGTATCATGCGCACATTTACCTGCTGGACGAGACCGGAACGACGTTGAAGCTCGCCGCCGGCGCAGGCGAACCGGGGCGCGTCATGCTGGCGCGCGGTCATGCCATCTCGTATCAGGCGACTTCGCTCGTGGCTTCAGCGGCACGTGGGCGCCAAGCCGTGATCGTCAACGACGTGCTGGCGTCGCCGAACTTCTTGCCGAACCCCCTGCTGCCGGAAACCCGGTCCGAAATGTCGCTGCCGCTCCTGGTCGGCGAACAACTCGTCGGTGTGCTTGACGTTCAGGCGAGCGCTGCCAATCGCTTCGATGAGGACGACGTGCGCGTGATGTCGTCGCTTGCGTCGCAGATTGCCATCGCCGTCGAAAATTCGCGCGCCTTCTCCCGTGTCGAAAAAGCGCGCGCCGAAATCGCGCGTGTTTACGATCTCTCGCTCGACCTCATCGGCACCGCCGGTTTTGACGGTTACTTCCGTGACCTCAACCCGGCATGGGAACGGCTCTATCTGGTGGAACGTCAGGCGATCCTCCAGAACCCCTTCCTGAGCTATGTTCATCCTGATGACGTGAAGGCGACGGAAGAGGTGGTGGCAGGTCTCGCCGAAGGAAAGGCAGTGGTGGGCTTCGCCAACCGCTTTGGCGTCAACAGTGACGACTATCGCTGGATCGAGTGGAACGCAGTGTCGATTGTCGGCGAGCAGATGATCTACTTCGTCGCGCATGATGTCACCGAGCAGCGGCAGATTCAGTTACAGCGTGAAGAAATGCTGCGCGTGGCGGAAGAGCAGGCGGAGCGCGAGCGCGAGACGGCTGAACGTCTGCGCGAAGTGGACAGGCTCAAGTCGCAGTTCCTCGCCAATATGTCGCACGAACTGCGTACCCCGCTCAACTCGATCATCGGCTATTCCGAGATTCTGCTCGATGGCGACGATGGAGAACTCAACGAGGACGCCAACGAGGACGTTCAGACGATCTATGACAGCGGCAAGCATCTGCTCAGCCTGATCAACGAGATTCTCGATCTCGCCAAGATCGAGGCGGGCGAGATTCACCTCACGCCGGAGCTGATCGATCTGGAACGTCTGGTCGGCGATGTGGTCCAGACCGCCCAGGTGTTGGTGAAAGGGCGGCGCGTGACACTGTCGCTGAATGCCGAAGAGTCGGGGATGCAGGCGTCGACGGATCCGGTGCGTCTGCGCCAGGTGTTGACCAACCTGCTGAGCAATGCCATCAAGTTCACCGAGGACGGCAGCGTGACCGTCACGCTGTCCAGGCAAGGGCGGCATTTTGCCCGAATCGCCGTGCAGGATACCGGCATCGGCATCAAGCCAGAGGACCAGGAGGCGATCTTCGAGCGCTTCCGCCAGGTGGATGGTTCGTCGACCCGCCGCGCCGGCGGCACGGGGCTGGGGCTGTCGATCACGCGCAGCCTGGTCGAACTGCTGGGTGGAGAGATCGGCGTCACCAGCGTGCTTGGGGTGGGTTCAACCTTCTGGTTCACCCTGCCGCTGCGTTCAAGCTGATCGTCGTGCGATTGAACCGTGTTGCGCAGCCGGGGGCAAGTGAAAACGCCCCGGCGCTCCAAAGTGGACTCTCGAAGGAAATTCACAAGTGGGAGACCCGGCGGGTCTCCCCTACAACCAACGTGTAGTAG
>JAEURA010000208.1 GCA_016789005.1 Anaerolineae bacterium | reverse complement strand
TTCCATACCTCCCGCGCTTCACTGGGGGTCATCTCCCTGATCGTCCTGATGATGACCCTCGTATCCGCGCCGGTTCAGGCGCAAAACGTCCTGACCGTCGGGTCGGGCGGCGCCTATGAGACGATTGAGGCGGCGCTGGCGGCGGCGAACGGCGGGGATGTCATCGAAGTACACGGCGGGGTTTATCCCGCCCCGCTGACAGTCGATAAGAGCGTCTCGCTCATCGGCATCGACCGTCCGGTCATCGACGGCGGCGGGCAGGGCAGCCTCGTCCTGATCACCGCACCTCAGGTCCTCTTCAGCGGTTTCATCGTGCGCAACAGCGGGCAGAGCCTGGCGCATGAAGATACCGGCATCATCATCCAGGCGGAGGGCGTCACCGTTCGAGACAACCTGCTCGATAACGTGATGTTCGGCATCTACTTCGCCGACGCGCCCGCCGGGCTGGCAGAGGACAACGTCATTCGCGGCATCCCGCTTGACGAGAGTATGCGCGGCGACGGCATTCGAGTCTGGTACAGCCACGACGTGCAGCTCATCGGCAACGAAATCACCGGCGGGCGCGACATCCTGATCTGGTATGCCGACAACATCACCATCCGGCGCAATCATATTCACCACAACCGCTACGGACTGCACTTCATGTTCAACAAGAACGCGACCGTGCAGGACAACATCATCGAACACAACTCCGTCGGCGCCTACATGATGTATTCCGCCAATCTGGTGCTGACCGGCAATCAGTTCGTCGATAACCGGGGGGCGAGCGGCTACGCAGTCGCCTTCAAGGATATGGACAGCGCCAGGGTGCAGCGTAACATCTTCATCGGCAACATCTCCGCGCTGTACCTGGACAATTCGCCGTCGCTCTACGATGTCAATAACACCATCGAAGACAACTTCATCGCCTACAACGACATCGGGCTGACGGCGCTGCCATCCGTCCAGCGCAACATCATCCGACGCAACACTTTCCTGGAAAACTACCAGCAGATCAGCGTCCAGGGACGCGGCGATCTGCTGCGCAATCAGTGGACCTACGAAGGCGAGGGCAACTACTGGAGCAACTACGTCGGCTACGACCGCGACGGCGACGGGATCGGCGATATGCCGTTTCGCGCCGAAAAGCTCTTCGAAAGTCTGACCGACAATGAACCGGTGCTTCGCTTGTTCGCCTTCAGCCCCGCCAGCCAGGCGATTGACTTCGCCGCCTCGGCGTTCCCGTCGCTGCGCCCTGATCCAAAGGCAATAGACGAAGCGCCGCTGATGACCTATACTTTACCCGCCGGAATGACCGAAGACTCGCCGGGGGTCGCTGTCCCCCTGGCAGTCGCCGCCTTCGCCCTGCTGGGCGTCGGCGGGTCGATCTGCGCCGTCGCGCTGCGAGGTGGGGTGCGCCGGCAGAAATCAGCACAGCAGCCCGTAGGCGTCGCCCAGGGGAATCTCTAGGGCGGAGGGAGCACATGATGATCACAGCCAAAAACCTCAGCAAACGATACGGTAGGGCGCTCGCCCTTGACAACCTGTCTTTCACCATCGAGCCGGGTGAAGCGGTGGCGCTGTGGGGCGCGAACGGCGCAGGCAAAACCACCACGCTGCGCTGCCTGCTCGGCGTTCAGGGCTTCGAGGGCGAACTCCGGGTCAACGGCATCGATGTGGCGCAGAACAGCAAAGCAGCGCGGGCATCCATTGGCTACGTACCGCAGGAGGCGCGTTTCTACGATATGCCCGTCCTGGAGACGCTGCACTTCTACGCCCGGCTCAAGAAGGCGAGCGCGGCGCGGGTCGGCGCGGTCCTGGAACAGGTGCAGCTGACCGCCCACCAGAACAAGCGCGTGAGTATGCTTTCCGGCGGCATGAAACAGCGCCTCGCCCTGGCGGCGGCGCTCCTTTCCGACCCCCCGATCCTGGTGCTGGACGAGCCGACTGCCAACCTGGACGTGCAGGCGCAGCGCGACTTCATCCAGACCGTGCAGGCGCTCAATCAGTCCGGCAAGACGATTGTCTTCTCATCGCACCGCCTGGACGAGGTGATCGCCCTCGGCAGCCGCGTGCTGGTGCTTTCCGAAGGCAGGCTGCTGCTGGAATGCGCGCCGCCAGAATTGGCGAGCAAGCTCGGTCTGCACCGCTGGCTGCGCATCTGGGTGGCGGCGCAGCACAAAGAGCCGACGCTCCGGCTCCTCAACGAGCAGGGCTACACCTTCATGCCCAACGGGCGAAGCGTCTATGTCCAGGTCAGCCTGGGCGGCAAGATCGCGCCGCTGCGCTCCCTGGAACAGGCGAGTATCCCGGTTGAGGATTTCGACCTGATCGAGGGCGAGATGTCGCCTTTGGAGGGGAATCATGATTGATTTCGCCAACGTCGGGGCGATCACGCTGAAAGAGCTGCGCGACGCCCTGCGCAACCGCTGGTTCATCGTCTTCACCGTCGCCTTCGCCGTGCTGGCGCTGGCGCTTTCCGCGCTGACCCAGAACAGCGGATCACTGACCCGCACGGTGAGCTACAGCCGCACGGCTGCCAGCCTGATCAATCTGGTCATGCTTTTCGTGCCGCTGATCAGCCTGACGCTGGGGTCAGCCAACCTCGTCGGCGACCGCGAGACCGGCGCGCTGTTCTACCTGCTGGCACAGCCGGTCAGCCGCGTCGAGGTGCTGCTCGGCAAGTACCTGGGGCTGGCGGGCGCGCTCCTGGCGACGCTCACGCTGGGCTTCGGCGCGGCGGGCGCGGCGCTGGCGCTTCAGGGAAGCCTTCAGGATGCCGGCAGCTACCTCTTCTCGGTGGTCCTTGCTTACCTGCTGGCGCTGGCGATGCTCAGCCTGGGCTTTCTGATGTCCGCCCTCGCCCGGCGGACGACGGCGGCGCTCGGCGGCGCGCTGTTCCTGTGGCTGCTGCTGGTCTTCATCGGCGATCTTGGCGTCATGGGCGCATCGGTCGCCATGCGCCTGCCGATAGAGACGGTCTTCGCCGTCGTCGTCGTCAACCCGCTTCAGATGTTCAAGATCGCCTCGATCCTGACCATTCAAGCCAGCCTGGAAGTGCTGGGACCGGCGGGCATGTACGCCGCCGACCAGTTCGGCGGACTGCTGCTGCCGCTGCTGCTCTCCGGCTTGGTGTTGTGGATCGTCATCCCTTTGGCGGCGGCGCTGAGCCTGTTCGCCCGTCAGGAAAAGTTTATCGTCAAGCGCAGTGCGCCGGCTTAATGACGCCGAGCGCCGGTTCTACAGGAGAACTCCATGTCGCAGCATCACGATCAAGGCGATCCCCAGCTGAGTCCCAACCTGGCGGCTGCCGCTCTCATCCTGGTCTTCTTCGTCGTCCTCGGCGTGATCCTGATCGGCGCGCCGCTGATGCCGCCAGAATCAGCCGGCGAGTCTCAGGGTGTCGCCGTCGCCCAGGCACAGCCGACCGAAGCGCCGACCGCCGAACCAACCCAGGAGCCGACGCTCCCGCCCACCAGCACGCCGCTTCCGACTGCTGAGCCGACTCAGGAGCCGACCCCCGCGCCGACCGAAGCCGCCGCTCCTCCTGAAGGGGAGACCGTCCAGACCGCTTACGACCCCGCCCTGGTCGAACTGGGGCGCACGCAGTTCACCCTCTGCGCCGCCTGTCACGGCGCGGATGCGCGCGGTCTGCCCAACCTGGGCAAGAACCTGGTCGAAAGCGAATTCGTCGCTTCCCAGACCGATGAGCAGCTGGTCCAGTTCATCATCACCGGGCGTCCGATCTGGGACCCGCTCAACACCACCGGCATCGATATGCCCGGCAAGGGCGGCAACCCGGCGATGACCACCGAGCAGATTCAGGCGGTTGTCGCCTACATCCGCACCCTCGCGGCAGAAAACGCCGGCGGCGCGGCAGCCCCGGCTGCCGAAGCCACGCCAGAAACAACTGCGTCCACAGAAACGGTCGTCCTTGCCGATTACGACCCCGCCCTGGTCGAACAGGGACGCACCCTGTTTACCCTCTGCGCCGCCTGTCACGGCGCCGATGCGCGCGGTCTGCCCAACCTCGGCAAGGACCTGGTAATAAGCGATTTCATCTATTCCCAGACCGATGAGCAACTGGTACAGTTCATCATCACCGGGCGACCAATCTGGGATCCACTCAACACCACCGGCATCGACATGCCCGGCAAGGGCGGCAACCCGGCGATGACCACCGAGGATATTCAGGCGATTGTCGCCTACATCCGCACCCTGGCAGCTCAGAACGCCAGCAGCTGATCGACAGCGCCGGCACGATGGAGTGGATGATGCGTCTCCCGTTGGTTTTTCTGTTCTGTCTCGCGCTGCTCCTCCCCGCCTGTCGCGGCGACTCGGGGGCGGAGACCCTGGTGACCGATGTTGGCATCGATCTCCAGGTCGAACCGAACCCGCCGGCGGTCGGTGAAGGGGTGCTGCGCATCACCCTCACCGGCGCAGACGGCGCGCCCATCGATGGCGCGGCGCTGAGCGTGCGTGGTGATATGGATCACGCGGGCATGGAGCCGGTCTTCGGCGAAACCCGCGACAGCCAGGCAGGGGTCTATCAGGTCCCCATCGCCTGGTCGATGGGCGGCGGGTGGATCGTGGAAGTGACGGCGACGC
>JAEURA010000161.1 GCA_016789005.1 Anaerolineae bacterium | reverse complement strand
CCGCTTTCGATCAGGTCCTGGATGATGTCGATGGTCCCATAGACAGCGCGCCCCACGCGGCAGGTCAGCCCGACGACTTCGTCGCGCCGGTTGCGGATGGCGCTGATGCGGTGCAGCGTGCGCTCCATGCCCGCCCGGTTGTCGGCGTCAAAGGCTCCGATGCTGGCGACGATGCGATCCAGCTCCGCCCGTGTCACTTCTTCGTCAGCCAGGGAGATTTCGCCGGTGGTGTAACGCGCGGTGGGGATTCGCCCCAGGTCGAGGACGATTTCCAGAAGGTCATCCGTATTGGCGATGTCGTCCAGCCGCGCGTTGAGGTGCGCCGGCAGGACCCGCTTGAGTTCGTCTATATCGTCTGTGATCCGTCGTTCCATAAAGCCCTTGGTAGTTCTCCTGAAGGCAAAGGGATCATTTTTGAATGACTGGGTGGGCGCACGACGTGGGAAATGGCTTCCAGCGCCAAGCCGGTCTGCACGAACTGCGCGTGCCGCACCCCGGCGGCGATGTGCCGCACCATGACCGCCTGTTCCTTGAACGGCACGAAACCCAGATCGTGCAGCGACGTTTCCAGCCACTCCTGATACCGCCGCAGGCACAGAAACACCGGCTGGCGGTCGGCTTTTGCCCGCGCCAGTACGGCGCTGAACAGCGCGTCCGCCTCGTGTGCGACCACCTCCGGGTGCACGTACGGCATGATATAGCCGCCGCAGCGCCCTTCGGCATAAGCGATGTAGGCGCGAATCCGTCCGTCACGGCGGTACACCCAGCCTGCCGCGTCCTCTGAAGGTGCAGCCACCGGCTGAATCAGAGGCGGCACGACGGCGCTGTACAGCGAGTGAATCTCGGCGGGGTCTTCGTCTTTGACCTCGGTCAGGGGGAGGCGCTCCACCGCCGCCAGACGTTCGGCTTCGCCCTGCCAGCGCCACAGCTCCTGCCGGGCATAGACCGCGAAATTCGCCATGCGCAGCGTGCTGAAGAGCAGGCTGTCTTCATCAACCTCCGCCATCAGCATGTGGGCGCCGCGTTTGCCCGCTTCGGCGGCGACGGCGTCCAGCAGGTGCAGCCAGGCGTTGGTGCGCACCTCGTCCTGGGGCGAAGGGGCGACGAAGATCATCTGCGCCAGCGGGTGATCGCCGCGTAGCCGGAACTGACCGACTACTTTTTCCCGTCCCGACCGCCCGACCAGCGTATAGACGCCGCGCTGCGGCAGGATGCGCGACAAAAGCACCGTCGTGGCGCCCAGCGCCTCGCGCGTGCAGACCAGTTCGCTGTCAAGCACGATTCCATCTTCGGTCAGCCGCCGCACCAGCGGGAGATCGATAAGTTTGGCAGCGTGGATATTTGTCGGCTCAAATGTTCGCACCATCGATGATCATTCTAACTCAGAGTCGGTCGTGTTGGCAATCGGTCGCCGACGAAGGGGTGCATTTCAGATTATTGGGGGACAACGCCCGCGTTGTCCCTCCAAAATGTACCTCCGTAGGGACGATGCCTGCATCGTCCGTACCCAAAATACTGAAATGCACCCCCGACGAAGCGGAATAACGAATGCACCCTGTTTCTTCGTAGAGAGGGTTCGCGAACCGCCCGAATCACGATCACTCCCAGCATTGGTCATAGGCGACACTACCACCAACATCAAAGGATGTATAGTCTATTTGGATATAACACACAAACCGCTTCAGGGGTGCAGTACCATGCCAAAAGACTATACGGCGCTACCCGAAAACCAGGTGCGCCGCAGCGACCGTGCTGTCGAAGATGAGGGGTGGATCGCCGAGTTCCTCGCCGCCGCGCCGATGGGCGTGCTGGCGACCGTCAACGAGGGGCAGCCGTTCGTCAACAGCAACCTTTTCGTCTACGATTCCGCCGCGCATGTCATTTATACCCACACCGCCCGCGTCGGGCGGACGCGCGCCAACCTCGAAGCCGATCAGCGCGTCTGCTTCACCGCCACCTCGATGGGGCGGCTGCTGCCGGCGGACGAAGCCCTGGAATTCAGCGTCGAATACGCCGGCGTGGTGGTCTTCGGGCGTGGGCGGATCGTCGAGGGCGAGGAAGCCGAACGCGGCTTGCAGCGCCTGCTCGACAAGTATTTTCCGCATCTGCGACCGGGGCGCGACTACCGCCCGATCATCCCCGAAGAACTGACGCGCACCTCGGTGTTCCGCATCGATATCGACTCCTGGAGCGGCAAGCGCAAGCAGGTCGGGGACGATTTTCCCGGCGCGTTCCTCTACCCCTATCCTTCTTCCGACGCCGGCGCAGGTGAGGCATGACGGCAGGTCCCAGGCAGGAATTCATCGCCGGGGTGCGCGCCACCATCCCTCTGGAGATCGGCGCAGCGCCGTTCGGCATGATCTTCGGCGCGCTGGCGGTGACCAGCGGCATGACGCCCGCCGCCGCGCAGGGGATGTCGCTCTTCGTCTTCGCCGGCGCTTCCCAGTTCATCGGCGTGAACCTCCTGGCAGCCGGCACAGCCCTGCCGGTCATCGTGCTGACCACCTTCGTGGTCAACCTGCGCCACGCGCTCTATGCCGCCACGCTCGCGCCGCACGTCCGGCATCTGCCGCAGCGCTGGCTGATGCCGCTCGGCTTCTGGCTGACCGACGAGTCCTTCGTCGTCGTCGCCAACCACTACAACGAACCGGGCGATCCACGCTACCGGCACTGGTTCTACCTCGGTTCCGCCCTGCTGATGTATCTGAACTGGCAGCTTTGGACCCTGGTCGGCATCATCGCCGGCAGCGCCATCCCTGATCCGACGCGCTGGGGGCTGGATTTCGCCATGGTCGTGACCTTCATCGGCATGATCATCCCGACGATCAAGAACCGCCCGATGCTGGCGGCGGTGGTCGCCGCCGGAGTGGTGGCAGCGCTCGCTAACCCGCTGCCCAACAAGTTTGGCTTGATCCTGGCGGCGCTCTGCGGTGTAGCAGCGGGAGTGATCGTCGAAGCGCGCCGGGGCGAAGTGAAGCCGGAGACCACCCCATGAACGAATGGCTGCTGATCCTGGGCATGATGCTGGTCACTTTCGGGGTGCGCTACCCGGTCATGCTGCTGGTGGGCAAGCTGCCCATGCCCGACCGCGTCGTTCGCGCCCTGCGCTACGTCCCGCCGGCGGTGCTGGCAGCGATCATCGTCCCGTCGATGCTCTACCCGGACGGGCAGACGCTCGACCTGAGCCTGCAAAACAGCTATCTGGTCGCCGGCGTCGTCGGAGTGATCCTCGCCTGGCGCACGCGCAACCTGCTGCTGACCATCGTGCTGGGCATGGGCTTCTTCCTGCTCTACCGCGCCGTATTCGGTCTGACGTGAGTCGTCTGCGCTGGTCGAGCCAGCGGCTCGCCCGCCCTCTCCACGAAAATGAAATGCCAGCCCAGTTGTGCATTGTGAAAACTGCACTGTGCAGTTTGCCAAAACGGCGCTGACGCCGTCCCCATCCTGCCGCCGGCGCAGCGGCGCAAATTAGTCGTTTTGCTCATCTACTGGTGTAGGTGTCACAAACTGACAAAAAAACGGCGTGGAAATTCGTCATCTGTGCAATCCCTTTGGTGAATTCTGTCATGTATCTTTCCAACATAAGCAGGAACCGTGCAGCAGACGACGATTTGCTGTTCGTCGGACTCACACCACTGGAGGGAAGACATGAAGAAGACCAACCGTGCATGGCGTCGACTGCTGGCGCTGGCAATCGCCACTGTCGTCCTGGCGGCACTGGGGACTACCTCGGCATTCGCCCAGGATGGCTTGCCCACCGCTGAAGATTTTATGACCCTCAAGATCTCCATCGATACGTCGTGGGTGCTGCTGACCGGTTTCCTCGTTTTCTTCATGCAGACCGGTTTCGCCATGCTCGAAACGGGCATCATCCAGCAGAAGAGCACCGTCAATGCGCTGTTGGAAAACTTCATCGACGCCGGTCTGACCGCCCTCTGCTGGTGGGTCGTCGGCTTCGGCGTCGCCTTCGGAGCCGATAACGGCAGCGGCTTGTTCGGCACGACGCTGTTCGCGCCCGGCTTGGAGGTCATGAATCAGACCTTTGCGCCGTACAACATCAGCATCCTGACCATGTTCTTCTTCCAGTTCGCCTTCGCGGCGACCGCCAGCACCATCACCACCGGCGCGATGGCGGAACGCACTGACTTCATCGGCGATCTGATCTACAGCGCTGTCATCGCCGTCGTCATTTACCCCGTAGTCGTCCACTGGGTGTGGGGCGGCGGCTGGCTGGCGACGCAGGGCTTCTACGATTTCGCCGGCTCCAACGTCGTGCACACCGTCGGCGGCGTCATCGCCCTGGTCGGCGCGATCATGCTCGGACCCCGCGCCGGGCGCGTCTGGGGAAAGCAGCCCCGCCCGCATAACCTGGGCTTGGCGACCATCGGCACGATGATCCTGTGGTTCGGCTGGTACGGCTTCAACCCCGGCTCCACGCTCGGCGCTTACGGGCAGGGTGGGGTGATCGGCGTCGTCACGCTGAACACGACCCTGGGCGCTGGCGCTGGCGCGCTCGCCAGCATGTTCTTCCAGTATTTCCGCACCGGCAAATGGGATCTGCTCACCTCGCTGAACGGTTCCCTGGCGGGTCTGGTCGCCATCACGGCAGGCTGCGCCTTCGTCTCGCCCCTGGCGGCGATCATCATCGGTACGGCGGCGGGCGTCGTCGTCCTGCTGGCGGCGGACCTGATCGAATCGCTCAAGATCGACGATGCGGTCGGCGCGTTCGCGGTACACGGAGCCTGCGGCATCTTCGGCATCCTGGCAATCGGCTTGTTCGCCGAGCCGGTCCTGACCACCTTCGGCGCGCATGCCGGCAAAGGCGGTCTGCTGGTCGCCGGCGGCAGCGCCGACATCCTGATCACACAGGCAATTGGCTCGGTCTCGACCATCGTCTGGGTGGCAGTCACCTCGGTGCTGATGTTCGGTCTGCTCAAGGTCGTCAACCGCCTGCGCGTCAACAGGAAGGCGGACGAGATCGGCATCGACTTCTACGAGCATGGCGCAAGCATTTGGCCCGACATCCTGCCGCACATCGACGATGTCCCGGTCATCGGCGGGGGCGTGGCGGTCAGCCCGAAGACCTCGCCCGCAGCCGGGGACTGACGCTCCGCCACTTCCAGCCCTTCGGCAGTTCCTCCTGGTGAATTCGCCCCCTCGCCGCGCCCGCGACGAGGGGGTTTTTGTTCACATCGTCCCATCCCTTGAGTTGGTGCAGATGCGCAATGTCGGGTAGAGTCTGTAGTAGGACTACGACTATGAAGACGAGATGCTGAACGAAAATATCCCTCCTCTTGTGATTGACGGGCGCTACGTGCTGGATGAAAAACTGGGCGCTGGCGGCATGGGCATCGTCTACCGTGCGACGGATCGCCTGACGGGCGGCGTGGTGGCGCTAAAGCGCGTGCAGGTCCAGCCTGCTGCCCCCAGCGAGTCCAGCAGCGAAAGCCTGGAGGTGGTCCTGTCGCGCGAATTCCAGATGCTCGCCGGGCTGCGCCACCCCAACATCATCAGCGTACTCGACTACGGTTTCGACGCCGAACATCAGCCCTACTACACCATGACCCTGGTGGAAAACGCCCGCACCATCCTGGAAGCCGGTCGAAACCAGCCGACGACGGAGAAAGCCCGACTGATCGGCGAGATGCTGCTGGCGCTCGCCTATCTGCACCGGCGCGGCATTGTCCACCGCGATCTGAAGCCGCGCAACGTGCTGGTCACGCCGGCGGGGCAGGTCAAAGTCCTCGACTTCGGGCTGGCGATGACCGACGATCAGCCGGGCAGCACCGCCGGCACGCTCGATTACATCGCGCCGGAGGTGCTGGGCGACCAGCCAGCCAGCCCACACAGCGATCTCTACGCCGTCGGCGTGATCGCCTATGAACTGCTCAGCGGCGTGCATCCTTTTCGCACCGCCGACATCAACGAACTGGTGCGCAGCATCCTCTACAAAACGCCGGACCTGAGCCTGCTGAGCGCCGCGTCGCAGAACGGATCGCCGGCGGTCCCGACAGATGCCAGCACGACGCACATCGCGCGGGCGCTGCTGCCAGGCGTGGGTGAAACCCCGACGCTGCTTTCCGCCGTGCTGCCGGAGACGATGCCAGAACCGCCGGAACCGACCCCAGACAAAGCGGTGGATGTGAGCGGGTTGGCGGCGCTGGTCGGTAAACTGCTGCAAAAAAGCCCGACGCTGCGCCCGCGCAGCGCCGAGATGGCGCTGGGGGCATTGCAAAGCGCCGCCGATGTCACCGTCCTCCAGGAAAGCGCTGAAATCCGCGAGAGCTTCCTGCAAATGTCGCCGTTTTCCGGGCGCAGCGAGGAGATTGGCAGGCTGCGCGCCGCCCTGGACCAGGCGCGCGCCGGACGGGGGAGCGCCTGGCTGATCGGCGGCGAAAGCGGCGTGGGCAAGACGCGGCTGCTCGACGAGCTGCGCATCCGCGCAATGGTCGAAGGCGCGCTGGTGCTGCGCGGGCAGGGCTTGGCGGAAGGCGGGCTGCCCTTCCAGTACTGGCGCGAAGTGATGCGCCGGCTGTCGCTGATCACGCCGCTCAGCGACATCGAAGCCGGCGTCCTCAGGAGTCTCGTGCCCGACCTCGCCAGCCTGATCGGACGTTCTGTGCCGGAGCCGCCGGCGATGGACGGCAGCGGCGCGCAGCAGCGCCTGATCATGACCATCATCGATGTGTTCAAGCGCCAGCGCCAGCCGATTCTGCTGCTGCTGGAAGACCTGCACTGGGCGGATGAAAGCCTGGAGCCGCTGCGCCAGCTCATCCGCTTCGTGGACCGCCAGCCCTGGCTGATCGTCGGCAGCTACCGCACCGACGAGACGCCTGATCTGCCGGAAAAGCTGCCAGAGATGAAGCGCCTGCCGCTCGCCCGGCTGGACGAAGCGGCGATTGCCTCGCTCAGCAGCGCCATGCTCGGCGAAGCAGGACGCCAGCGCAGTCTGGTCGATCTGCTCAAACGGGAGAGCGATGGCAACGCCTTCTTCATGGTGGAGATCGTCCGCGCGCTCGCCGAAGAGGCGGGATCGCTGAGCGCCATCGGCGAGCGCACCCTGCCCATGCACATCTTCACCGAAGGCGTCAAGACCATCGTTCGGCGGCGGCTGGCGCGTGTGCCCGCCTGGGCTTCGCCGGCGCTGACTCTGGCGGCGGTCGCCGGTCAGCAGATCGACCTCAAGGTGCTGGCGGCGGTCGCGTCGCTTTCCGAAGACGAATGGGAACGCTGGCTGACCGTCTGCGTCAATGCCAGCGTACTGAACCGGGTTGATGATGTCTGGCGCTTCAGCCATGAAAAGCTGCGCGATGCGCTGATCGCGGCGCTGCCCCCGGCGGAACGCGCCGCCCTGCACCGCGCCGTCGCTCAGGCGATTGAGACGACCTATCCTCACGATCCGGCGTATGCCGAGCGACTCGCCGAACAGTGGATCGCCGCCGGCGAAGAACGTCTGGCGCTGCCCTACATCCTGCGCACGGTGGACACCCTGGCTAACCTGACCGGCGAGTATGCCCGCGCCCTGAAATGGATCGCCCAGGGGTTAGCGATCACGGCGGATCAGCCGGACCTGATCGACGCGCGGCTGGAGCTGATCCAGTTTCGGGGCAAGGTCTATGGGCATACCGGCGCGCTCGACGACGCCTATGCGAACTACAGCGAGGGGCTGGCGGCGGCGGGCGAACGCCCCAGGATGCGCATCGTCATGCTCAACGGGCTGAGCCGGGTCCGGTGGCAGCGCGGCGCGTTTGCCGAAGCCAAGGCGGACGCCGAGACGGCGCTGGCGCTGGCGGTCGAACTGGGAGACCGCGAATCGCTCGCCGCCAGCCTCAACGCCCTGGGGAACGCCACCTATCGACAGGGGAACTGGACGCTGGCGCGCCGCTGCTTCGCCGACGCCATGACCCTCTACGACGTTCTCGGCATCCGCCAGCAGGTCGCCGCCTCACTGACCAACCTGGCGATTCTGGCGGCGTATGAGCAGGACTGGAAGACGACGCGCGGCTACTTCGAGCAGGCGCTCAGCGTCTTTCGCGCCATCGGCGACCGCTACGGCGTGGCGCTCTGCCTCTCCAACCTGGGCGGCGTGGCGACCTATCAGCGCGACTGGGAATCCGCCTGCGACTACATGGAGCAGGGGTTGAGCGCCTTCCGCGAGAGCGGCAACCGCTATGGCGAGGTGGATACGCTGGCGGGGCTGGCTGCCCCGCAGATCATGCTGGGTCAGCTGGCTGCCGCCTGGGAGACGATTTCCACCGGGCTGCGGCTGGCGCAGCAGGTAGGGGCGACGCGGGCGCTGATCGAGCTGATCATCCGGGGCGCGCAGTACTGCGAGGAGCGCGGCGATCTGCGCCTGAGCGCCGCGCTGGCGGGATTCGCCGAGAGTCACCCGGCGGCGGACGCCGAGACGGTGCAGTTCTGGATTCTGCCGCTGCTGGAACGCCTGACGGCGCACCTCGATTCCGAGCGGTTCGCCGCCGCCAAAGCGACCTACGCGGGCGCGCCGATCGAGGCGGTGATCGCGGCGCTGCTCAACGTCGGCGCGCCGACGGCGCAGCACGAGCGATCCTAGAAACAGGTGGGAGACCCGGCGGGTCTCCCCTACAACCGACGTACCGTAGGGGCGAGCCGGTGGCTCGCCCGTTGAAAAGATGCGAGACCTAGCTTAGGAACAGGCAGACGCCGCGCTGGCTCGCCCGCGGACGATTCTCTGCAGCGACGACGCCTACACCACGCTGTTCTTATCCTTCTCGTCGTCGCTGCGGCGCGGCGTCACCGATGAGGAGGATCCCATCCCGCCGCGCAGCCGGTCGCCGAACAGCAGGTACAGCCCGACCGCGATCAGCACCAGCGGCAGCCAGTTGACCGCGCCGAACAGGCTGAAGACGTCGCCCGCCGTGAAGATCAGCCCTATCGCCAGAACCACCAGCGCGCCGGGGTTATCCGTGAGCTGCTTACCCTCGCTCATCGTCTTCGCCAGCAGGGCGACGCCGAGCGCGAACATGATTCCGGGCCACCACCAGCCGGTGATGAACAGGACTGCCAGACCGATGAGGAAGACCCCGCCGAAGACCTGATCGGGACGTTCTCTGGATGTCATTGTGTTTACCCCCTGATTCTCCATGCCGCCGAGGCGTCGGAGCGGCGCATCGTGCGCCATGTTCCGTGCCCCGGCATGTTCTGCTACTCCGCTTATACGCAAGCCTGAAAGGCAAGTTGCGCGCGAAACGGCAGGAGGTGCATAATGATGAAGTGTTGGAGAAATGAAATATGTCCTCATCGCGCGAACGCCGTTTTCCACAGCGACACCGCCGTCCGTCCCGGCGCGACGTGATCCTTGCCGGCATTGCCGAGATCAACCGCTCCCTCGCCGCCCATGTCGAGGGTGAAGCTGTCTGGGACACGATCTATGATCGTCTGACCATGATGTTCGATGCGACATCGTTCTTCGCCGCCCTCTTCGACCGTGAACAAGGGATGCTGACCCTGCCCCTCACCGTCGATGACGGGATGCGGGTCGAACTCGCCCCGATTCCCCTGTGCGGCATCAGCCGCGCCGTCATCAATTACGGGGTCGAGGTCTATTTCCGCGACCTGGAGACCGAGACAGACCGACTGGCGGCGATGGGCATCGAGCGCGACCCGCGCGAACCGGGGCTGTGGTCGCGCGCCTGGATGGGCGTCCCGCTGCGGGCGCGCGGTGGCGATGTCATCGGGCTGATCAGCCTGCAAAGCGTCGTGCCCGGCGCTTTTCAGGACGACGACCTGACCACGCTGATCGCCGTCGCCAGTTCGATTTCGCTGGCGCAGGACAATCTGCGGCTGATGGAAATGGAGCGCGAGCGCCGCCTGATCGCCGAAGCCCTCACCCAGGTGGGGCAGCTGGTCAGCCAGATCGTCGATTACGACGACGTGCTGGACCGCCTGCTGGATCAGTTTCAGCGCGTCGTCGGTTATGACAGCGCCGGCGTCCTGCTGATGGAAGCGGGCAAGGGGGCGGAGGCGGGCAGAGCCGGCGGCGAACAAACCATCATGGTCGTCGGGATCACGCATGACCCGGATCGCTTCCCCAAGGGCATGGAACTGACGGCGCTCGATGACAGTCCGCCGCGCCGTTCGACCGCCTCGCGCCAGCCGGTGATCGCCGACGACGTTGAAGACACCGGTTTGTGGTGGCACGAATACCCACCCGGCGGGCGGATGATCACCCCCGGCTCCTGGCTGATCGTGCCGATGGTGACGCAGGAGAATGTCGTCGGGCTGGTGCTGCTCGGTCGTCACGGCAGGCGTCCTTTCAGCCAGCGGGACGCCAGCGCCGCGTTCTCGCTGGCGCGCCAGGGGGCGATTGCCGTCGAAAACGCCCGCCTGTACACCCAGTCGCGCAGCAACATCCAGATGCTTCAGCAGCGCTCGCGCCGTCTGGCGTCGCTGCACCGCATGAGCGGCATCATCGGCTCGACGCTCAACAGCAGCGAGATCATGACCACCACGGCGGCGATGCTCGTCGATCTGTTCGTGGTCGATCACTGCGGCATCATCCTGTTCGATCCCTCCGACCTGGACGCCGGCGTCATGCCCGACGCTGCGCTGGCGGCGGAATATCCTGAAACCGGCACGGTCGGCATGAAGATACAGGTGCATCAGAACCCGACCATGCGCCGCCTGATCGACCAGGCGGCGGTGGTCAGCATCGAGGACAGCGACGACCCCCTGCTGGATGAGCCGACCCGCGCCGCCATGCGCCGGATCGGCGCGCAGTCTTCGCTGATCGCCCCGCTGGTGGCGCGAGACCGGGTGATCGGCTCGGTGGGCATCGACATGCTGCGTCAGCGGCGCGTCTTTACCCCGGAAGATCGCGAAATGCTGACGACCATCACCGGGCAGGTGGCGATGGCGATCAGCAACGCCCGTCTGTACGAACAGGCGCTCACGGCGAACCAGCTCAAGAGCGCCTTCCTGGCGAATATCAGCCATGAACTGCGCACCCCGCTGAACGCCATCATCGGCTATACCGACATGCTGCTGGTGGAATTCTACGGCGCGCTCACCGACCAGCAGCGCGACCGCATCGACCGGGTCAACGCCAGCGGCAAGCATCTGCTGTCGCTCATCGACGACGTACTCGACCTCAGCAAGATCGAAGCCGGGCAGGTGACGCTGCACCGCACGCCGCTGCGCTTCTCGGAGCTGATCGACCAGGTGATGCGCGAAATTCACCCGACGCTGGAAGAGAAAAACCTGGCGTTTGACGTGTTCATCACGCCGGACGAGCCGCAGATCAACGCCGACCCGCGCGCCTTGCAGCAGGTGCTCACCAACCTGCTGGATAACGCCGTCAAGTTCACCCGCGAGGGGGGCGTTCGGGTGACCATCGAGACGGTGACCATCGGCGGACGGGGACGCAGCATCTCCTACATTCAGCCGCCAGAAGCGCTGCGCGTCCTGCCCGGCAGCTACGTCGGACTGACAGTGCGCGACACCGGCATCGGCATCACCCCGGAAGACCAGGCGATCATCTTCGACAGCTTCCGCCAGGCGGATAGTTCGACGGCGCGGGAATTCGGCGGCACCGGTTTGGGCTTGGCGATCTCCAAGCGGCTGGTCGAACTCAACGAGGGAGTCCTGTGGGTGGAAAGCGAGGTCGGCGTCGGCAGCACCTTCACCGTGCTGATCCCGGCGCTGCGGACGATTGGCTCCGGTCTGCCCGGCATGCTCCCCCGCGACGGGCGCGTTCGCGTGCTGGTCATCGACGATGATCCAGTGATGCTTCAGCTCATCGACGACTATCTGGACAGCGAGATCTTCTACGTCATCGGGACCGGCAGCCCGTCAGAGGCGCTGGCGCTGGTCAAGAGCGACCTGCCGGACGTAGTCATCACCGACCTGATGATGCCGCGCTATTCGGGTTGGGAAGTGCTGCAAACCCTGAAGAGCGACCCGACCACCGCGCACATCCCGGTGATCATCATTTCAGTCCTGGAACAGCAGGTGCAGGGGATGAATGCCGGGGCGGCGGGGTATCTGGTCAAGCCTTTTGACCGCGAAACGCTGACGGCGCAGATTCGCCGGGCGCTGCCGCAGCAGACGTGAGCCGCCGCTGCGTCAGAACTGAGGGCTATTTGCGGACGCTGCTCTGCCCGACGCCGACCTGCGCCAGCACGTTGCGCAGCGCCTGCAAGCTGATCGGCTTGACCAGATAGGCATCCGCGCCGGCGTCGTCGGCTTCACGGTTCATGGGCGGGGCGTGGGCGCTGATGATGATGATCGGCACGCTGGCGGTCTTGGCGTCACTGCGCAGCGCCCGGCACAGATCGAGACCGTTGGAATCGGGCAGCATGATGTCGAGCAGGATGGCATCCGGCTCCAGATAGTTGAGCTTCATCCACATCTCGTGCCCGTTGTAGGCTCCGGTCGCCTGATGCCCGATGATGCCGATGAAGGTCGCGAGCATCTCGGTGGTCAGGAATTCGTCATCGACGATGAGAATCTGCGCCATGGATTAGGTCACACCCCGCTCGTAATAGCGATACGTCTTGTAAATTTCAGAACCGAAGTTTTTGGCGATGCTGACCATCGTCGTGTTGGTGGAAAGAATCCAGCCGAAGTCGCCATGTTCGTAACCGGCTGCCAGGAGCGCATCCAGGATGTGGAAGTAGAGCACGGCGTCCACGCCCTTGCTGCGGTAAGCCTCTTTGACGCCCATCAGCGGGACGCGCACCCACTTCATGATCGGGCGGAGCTTCCAGTAGTAGAGCGCCTTGAGCAGCGAGATCACTTCCGGCGTGCCGGGGCGCGGATAGACGCGATGCAGCACCGTGTTGAAATCGGGGATCGCCAGGATGAACCCCGCCGGCTCGCCTTCAACGTAGCCGAAGAACGCCAGTCGGGGGTCGAAGAACTGACCGAGCGACGCCACCAGGGCGTCCAGCTCGCGCGGAGTCATCGGCACGAAGCCCCAGTTCTTGTCCCAGGCGGCATTGTACAGTTCCTTGAACAGCACGAACTCCGCTTGCAGGTTCTTCTCGTCGAGCTTGCGGATGGTGATCTTGCTGCGCTTCATGATCGATTCGCTGATGCGCCGCAGCCGGGGCAGCAGATCGGTCTGCCGCGCTTTTTCCGCCGCCAGGGTGAAGCTGTAGGTATCGAGGATCGGTCCCAAGCCTGCGCCCAGGATCAGGCGCTCATAGTAGGGCTTGTTGTAGGGCATCAGCAGGATCGGGCGGGTGAAGCCGTCGACCAGCAGCCCGGTCTCTTCGTGAGTGGTGAAGGTCTGCGGACCGCGCATCAGCGGCATGCCGTGCGCCTTCACCCAGTCCGCCGCCGCATTCAGCAGGGCGGTCGCCGCCTCCTGATCATCTTCGACCTCGAACGCGCCGAACCAGCCGACCTGTTCCTGATGAAATTCGTTATGCCGGTGGTTGATCACCGCGCCGATAGTGCCGACCAGCCGCCCCTCGCGCAGGGCGAGGAAGAAATCGCCTTCCAGGTATTCCCACGCCGGGTTTTTCTTCCTGTCGAACAGATCACGCCGCATCGATGTCAGATTCGGCACCCAGTTGGGGTCGCCTTTGTAGAGCGCCCAGGGGAAGGTCCAGAATGCCTTCAGGTCCTCTGGCGTCTCGACCTTGCGAATTTCAATAGGCATGGTCTTACTTTCGCGTGCGCGTCGTCGTCCACTCTATATTACCGTTTCTTTCGGAGTCTGCACAGCCGTGTAAGCAAACGTAGGACATTAGTCAGGGCGGACCAAAGGCGGCGCGTTCGGCGCGGAGCAGTTCGCGCGCCGTCATGATGCTGTAGTGCCGCCGCACGAAGAAGCGCAGCAGGAAGGTGATGCCGAGCGCGCAGGGGGTCGCCAGCGCGATTTGCAGCGCCGCCGGCAGGGGCGAGTTTTCCAGGAAGTTGATGGTCACCAGCGACAGGGCGATCAGGAAGAACAGGATCACGCCGAGCGCGACGATTTGCACGATCCACAGGCGGAGCAGGCTGAACATGCCGACGAAGACCGGGGGTAGGTCGGCGTGACGGCGGGCGGATGCCGCCAGCGTCCGCGCGCTGACGCCGTCCAGCCGCCAGCGCGCCTCCAGGACGAAGACGACGCCCAGGCAGAGCGTGATAGCGTACTCGATCATCTGATCGAAGCCGTTCAGCCCGCTCGACGCGCTGCCCAGGGTCAGGTGTTCTGCCAGCGGCAGGAAGACGAAGCGGCAGGCGACCAGTGCGGCAGCCCCGACGAGCCGCAGGTGAAAGACGGCGATCATCCAGCGCCAGCCGGTCAGACGGACGGCGGCATAATGCGAGACGATGATGCCCCGGTTCGAGACTCGGCTCAGGCGCAGCAGATCGTTCACCGCCCCCTGCTCCAGGGCGCGAAAGGCGGCGTTCAGGCAGGCGAAGTCGAGCAGCAGCGCCGCGCCCAGGCTGAGGATCAGCAGCAGCCCGGCGGCAGACTCGCCGGCTTCCGCCAGCAGCAGCGCCGTCGGCGCGCCCGGCTGTCCGCCGCGCAGCGCGGCATACAGCACGAGCGCCGCATAGACCCCCACCGCGCCGAGCAGCCCTGCCCACCAGACCCGCCGCATCGCCCGTTCGCCGCCGCGCAGCCAGCGAGCGCCGGCGGCGTAGCGCGCGAACAGCGGCGACCCGGCGATCAGGAATCCGAGCGGCAGGATCGGGTCCACCGGCTGATCCTCAATGAAGAAGCGGTTCGCCGCCGGGTTGAAGGACGAAGGACGGGGCAGGCTGACCGCCAGACGATCAAAAATGGAGGCGGCGTTCATGCAGTTTTCACGCTCGATCAGAACCTCTCACTGAGAATTTTAGTGAATCACGAAAGTTCAAGTTTGCCGTGAATGGTTGTTTTTTCAGACACCTCACCCCGAAAATCTGACAATTTTCTGCCCCTCTCCGTCGTGGAGAGGGGCGGTTGAGCACAGCGAAACGGGGTGAGGTTACGGAATTCGTGATTCACTGAATTTCGCATCCGCCGATTATAATCGACGGTAAATACACATTGAACGCTCGTCAAATGTTCAAGAGGAACCATGACTCTCGTCTTTGGCATTGAAACGTCCTGCGATGAAACCGCCGCCGCCGTCGTCGAGGATGGGAGCGTCATCCGGTCGAACGTGGTCGCCTCTCAGATCGAACTGCACGCCCGTTACGGCGGCGTTTACCCGGAAGTCGCCAGCCGGGCGCACATCGAGGCGATCAGCGTGGTGGTTGATCAGGCGCTGAGCGATGCCGACGTCACCGGCGAGCAGATCGACGCCATCGCCGTCACGCGCGGACCTGGCTTGATCGGCTCACTGCTGGTCGGCGTCAGCTACGCCAAGGGGCTGGCGCTGGCGCTGGACAAGCCGCTGGTCGGCATCAACCACCTGGAAGGGCACGTCTATTCGCTCTGGCTGACCGAACCGGAACGCCCCATCCTCTTCCCCGTCCTGGTGCTGGTCGTCAGCGGCGGGCATACGGAGCTGCTGCTGATGCGCGATCACGGCGTCTACGAACGCCTGGGTGGCACGCTGGACGACGCCGCCGGCGAGGCGTTCGACAAGGTTGGGCGCATGCTCGGCTTACCGTTCCCCGGCGGACCCAACATCGAGAAAGCGGCGCAGAAGGGCAACGCCAGCGCCTTCGATTTCCCGCGCGCCAAAGCCGACGACAGCTATGATTTCAGCTTCAGCGGACTCAAGACGGCAGTGCTGCGCGCCGCTACCGTGCCGCCGGCGAACAGCAGCCGGCGCGCCGGGAGCAAGGATCAGCCTTTCGTGCTGCGCTCCGGGATCAGCGTCGCCGACGTAGCGGCGAGCTTTCAGCGGGCGCTGGTTGAGGCGCTGGTGATCAAGACGGCGCGGGCGGCGCAGGAATTCGGCGTCACGGAGATTCTGATCGCCGGCGGGGTCAGCGCCAACGGCGCGCTGCGCGAAGCCATGCGGCGCGAGACGGCGCTGCCGGTGCGCGTGCCGCCGCTCGAACTGTGCACCGACAACGCCGCGATGATCGCGGCGGCGGGGTATTATCGTTATACGATGGGGATGCGCCATGACATCGATCTTGACGCGGTTGCCACCTGGTCTCTGACGACGGCGGCGTATGAAGCGCTGTGAGAACCGCAGGACCTATCGCCCGGCTCGCAGAGTATAGGAGAGGCGCAGCGCCGTGGAACTGTATATTGTCCGGCACGGGCAGTCAACGAACAACGCGCTGGAAGACGACAACCAGCGCACCTATGATCCCACCCTGACCAAGCTGGGGTTCCAGCAGTCCACCCTTCTCGCCGAATTCATCGCCAGCGCGCCGCGCCGCGACCCCTGGATGAACACGGCGACCGGGTATTCGCGCTACATCGAAGAGGAGGGCGAGGGCATCAAGCCGACCGAGCTGCTGGTCAGCCCGATGTACCGCGCCCTGCAAACCGCCCTGCCGATCTCGCAAGCGCTCGACCTGCCGGCGGTGGTGCGCGGCGATATCTACGAACATGGCGGCATCTATCTGGAAAAAGGCAACGTCGTTACGCCTTATCCGGGCAAGACGCGCAAGCAGGTCCTGAAGGAATTCCCGCGCTTCATCCTCAGCGACAGCCACGCCGATTACGGCTGGTACGATGTACGCCTGGGGCGGGAATCGTATGGGCACGCCTGTGGGCGCGCCATCAGCCTGGCGATAGAGCTGCGCGAACGCGCCAGCGGCAGGGACCGCGAGGCGCGCATCGTCATGGTCACACATGGGACCTTCATGGATGTGCTGATCAAGGCGCTGCTGGGCATGCTGCCCACGCGCATTAACTACTTCCAGCATTACAATACGTCCATCACCCGCATCGACATCACCGAACGCGACCGAGTCGTCGTGCGCTACCTCAACCGGGTGGATCATCTGCCGGCGGAAATGATCTCCTGAGCGCGTCGCTCAGGGGGTTCAGCAGCTAACGAAACGAGGCGGGCATGCCGTTTGAATACGAATCGCTGGTCGGTTATCTGGTTGTCGTCGGCGGACGCTCGATCAGTCAGCCGCCGCCGGGGGCGCTGGTCGAAATGTCGCCGCGCCGGGCGGCGCGCGGGCGCGAGGCGGATACCTTTTACGCGCTGACGATGCCCTCCGGCGCGACGCCGGCGGCAGCCGACTTCTATGCGGGGCTGGCGCGCGACGCCGCCGCGCACTATTTCGACGGCAGCGGCAGCGTCACGTCCGGCATTCGCGCCGCCCTGATGATGCTCAATGAGCGCCTGCACGAACAAAACCTCCGCGAAGGACGGACGCTGGAAGCGGCGATGATCTGCGGCGTGCTGCGCGGCAGCGATCTGTTCGTCGGCAGGGTGGGCGGCGGGTTGATCCTGCTGCAAAAAGCCGGCATCACCCAGGTCTTTCCTGCCGACCCGGAAGACGACGACCAGCTCTATACCCCGCCGCTTGGCGTGCAGCCGATCCCCGATGTGCGCATGACGCGCTACACGGTGACAGCGAACACCCGCCTGGTCTTCGCCGACCCGGCGCTGCTGGAACAGCCGCTTGACGAGACGCGGGCGGCGCTCGGTGCGGAAGACATCGGCGCGGCGCTGGCGGCGCTGCGTGAGAAAGTCAAGCGGACGGTCACGCTGATGCTGATCGAGATGACCCCGCCGCTGACGCAGCCGAGCTACCCCGCCAGGGTCGGCGAATCGTCGTCGGCGATCCGGAGCGGCGAAGCGGCAGGAGTCGCCACCGACCCGCCGCCCAAATCCGCCGCCGCCGATAAACCCACCCCGGTGATCGTGCCGCGCGCCGCCCGTCGTGATAACCCCTTCAAGGCATTGGGGAGTGGGCTGGCGAAACGCGCCGCCCGTGTCGTCAAACTCGTCTCGCATCTGTTCGAGCGCCTGATCCCCGTCCCGAAAGAAGGCGAGCGCAGCTGGCTGTCGTCGCCGGCGGCGGCGGGGGTGGCGGTGCTGCTGCCGGTGCTGCTGGTGGCGGGGGTGATCCTGCTGTGGGTGAGCGGAACCGGCGAAAGCGAGTTCGACAGCTGCGTGGACCGCTCTTTGACGGCGGCGGATACCGCTCGCACCATCGCATCGGGCGATCTGACCGGCGTGGTGGCGGCGTGGAACGCGGTGATCCTCGTCGTCGATGAGTGCAGCGCCCTGCGCGAGGAACCCGACGCTGCGCTGGACGCCCTGTGGAGCGAGGCGCGCAGCGTACTCGACCGGCTGCAAAATATCGCCCGCCGGGCGCAGACGCCGATCTACGCCTTCCCCAATGCCCAGCTCACCGATGTCGTCCTGCAAGGGGATGACATGTACGTGCTGGATTCCAACAACCAGCAGGTCTATCGCGTCGCCCTGACCGAGGACGGCTTGGGCGTGCTGGCGGGGTCCTATGAGCCGATCCCGGCGATGCGACGCGGCGGGCGGGTGATCAATTTCGACGTGGGCACGCTGGTGGATATCGCCTGGGCGGATAACGGCGCGGGGCTGCCCGCCAGCAACGTCATCACGGCGCTGGATGAGAATGGGCTGCTGATCGCCTGTCCGCCGCGCTTCCTGCAGGACTGCGCCGCGCAGCAGCTTCCTGGCGTCGAAACCTGGGAATCGCCGAAGACCATGCAGTACTGGGAGGGGCGGCTGTACGTCCTCGACCCCGGCGGCAACCAGATCTGGCGTTATGACCCCAGCGGCGGGTCGTTCGGCAGCGTGCCGCTGGAATATTTCGCCGGCGTCACCCGCCCGGACATCACCTCTGCCGTCGATTTCGCCATCACCAGCGTGGGCGACATCTATCTGCTGCTCAACACCGGCGTCGTCGCCCGTTTCCGGGCGGGCGAACAGCAGGATTTCGCCTTCACCTTCCCCACCACGCAGACGCTCACCAGCCCGCGCGCCATGTACATGAACACCAACCCCATCGCCCAGGGGCTGTTCTTCGTCGAGCAGGAGACGCGAACGATCTACGAGACGACGATGGCGGGCACGTTCATCAGCGCCTATCGGGCGGATGACGAAACGCTCTATAATTCGCTTAACGACCTGGTGGTCGATTCCAACCTGGGGTTGGTCTATGCGCTTTCCGGCAATTCCATCTTCGCCTTCAGGCGAGACGGATGAGGCGGATCTCGCCGGCGGGTTCATCGTCACAGCCGCCGGCAGCATAAGGAAGGGCGGTCCCGCCATGCAGACGGCGGATCCAGCACAAAGCGCGGATGTCCAGCATTTCGGATTGCAGCGCTGGACAAATATCACCGCCTGGCTGAGCATCGGCGTCGCCGGCGTCGTGCTCGCAGGCTGGATCCTGCGCATCCCCCAGCTGGCGAGTATCTTTCCTGGCGTCTCGGCGATGAAGTTCAACAGCGCCCTGGGGTTCCTTTTCGCCGGCATGGCGCTGCGCCTGCGCGTTCAGGCGAAAGCCTTCCCGGCGCTCGCCGTGCTCGTCGGACTAATCGGCGGGCTGACCCTGGCAGAGTATGCGTTTCATGTCGATTTCGGCATGGATGAGCTGCTGGTGCGCGACTTCGTGCGCACCATTCCCTTTCCGGGGCGCATGAGCCTGGCATCTGCCCTCAGTTTCTCGCTGCTGAGCGTGACATTCCTCATGCTGAATCGCCCGCGGCTGCGGGCGCTGACGCAACTCCTGCCAGCCGCTATCGCCGTCGTCTCTTACATCGCCGTCCTGGGGTTCCTGTACGGCGTCGATGCCCTCTATTCGCTGTTCCTCTTCAGCCAGATCGCCCTCAACACCGCCGTGATATTCATCCTCCTCGCCGTCGGGCTGCTGACGGCGCAAGATGGACTGCCGCTGTGGGCGTGGCTGCTGGCAAACGACGAAGGCGGGCGCGTCAGCCGCCGCCTGCTGCCCGTCGCGCTGATCCTGCCGGTGATCCTCGGCGGCATCGTTATCTATCTCTCCGACCGCCGCTCACTCGATCCTGTCGTCGGCACGGCTTTGCTGGTCGTCTTTCTGAGCATCCTGTTCTTCGTCGCCGTCGGCTGGAACGGCTTCCTGCTGCACAGCCGCGAACAGAACCAGAAGACAGCCCACCGGCATCAGATGGAACTGACGGTCGAGAAGGAACGGGCGGCGCTGCTGGAGCAGTTCATCCGCAGCACATCGCACGACCTGAGGACGCCGCTTTCGACGATCAACACCAACGCTTATCTGGCACAGCGCACCGAGGACGCCGGCAGTCGCACTCAACGCTTGCAGCAGATTCAGGCGCAGGTGGATCAGATCCGCGCGATTCTGGATGATTTTTCGACGATGGCGCGCCTGGACGCGGCTGATGCGCCGGTTCATCGTGAGGTGGCGATTGCGTCACTGGTGGCGAACACCGTTGACCGCGCGGGACGGGCGATCCTGGAAAAGAGGCTGCATCTGGAGACCGCCTTCGCCCCCGAACCGGCGGTCATCCTGGGCGATGCGGCGCAGCTGGCGACCGCCCTGGGGAATCTGCTCGACAACGCCGTGCGCTATACGCTTCCTGGCGGCAGGATCACCGTGCGCACCCGGTGCGGCGAGGTTTTCATCGTCGAGATCAGCGATACCGGCGTCGGAATCAGCGCGGCGGACCTGACGCGCATCTTCGAGCGTCACTTCAAGGTCAACGAAGCCAGGACCTCTGACGGCAGCCGCGCTGGGCTGGGGCTGTCGATTGCGCAGCGGATCATCACGCTGCACGGCGGGCGTATCGACGTGGAGAGCGTCGTCGGGCAGGGCAGCCTGTTCCGGGTGACTCTGCCGCTGGCGACGCCGCGATAGTCTTAAAGTAGGCTCTCGTATGGTTGCAGCATATGCTCCTCTTGATCGATTCTGGCGAGCAAACAGGCTCGGTCAAAACAACCTGCGCACGCGCGCCGTTCATCCGCTTGGTGACCGCCGCGCAGGCGTTATAATCCTCCGCAGTCCGCGCCCACTTCCAAAAAGGAAATACTGCTTATGCCGCCCATTACCATTCAAGACCTGAAAGTCATCGTCACCCAGCCGCTCAGCACCCACCAGCGCATGATCGTCGTCAAACTCATCACCTCCGAGCCGGGCTTGTACGGGCTGGGCTGCGCCACCTTCACCCAAAGCTACCACTCGGTGGTGGCGGCGCTGGAACAGCACTTCAAGCCCTTCCTGATCGGGCGCGATGTCAGCCGCATTGAGGACATCTGGCAGATGGCATGGGTCAACGCCTACTGGCGCAACGGTCCGGTGCTCAACAATGCCCTCTCCGGCGTCGATATCGCCCTGTGGGATATCAAGGGCAAGCTGGCGAACATGCCGGTCTACCAGCTGCTCGGCGGCAAATGCCGCGAAGCCGCCGCCGTCTACGTCCACGCCGACGGACGTGACCCGCAGGAGGTGATCGACAACGCGCGGGCGTTCATGGACCAGGGCTACCGCTACGTCCGCCTGCAAATGGGCGGCTATGGCGGCAAGGACGCCCGCGACGTGCGTCCGCCGGGCAGCACCCCCGGCGCGTACTATGACGCCCGCGAATACACCCGCCGCATGGTCGGCATGCTGGAAAAGGCGCGGGCGGCGCTTGGCGCGGAGATGGAAATCCTGCACGACATCCACGAGCGCCTGTCGCCCATCGACGCCCTGAACTTCGCCAAAGCTGTCGAGCCGCTGAATCTGTTCTTCCTGGAAGACGCCCTCGCCCCGGAAGACATCGAGTGGTTCGCCCACATCCGCGCCCAGTGCGCCACGCCCCTGGCGATGGGCGAGCTGTTCAACCACCCGCAGGAGTGGCGCTGGCTGATCGAGCGCCGGCTGATCGACTTCCTGCGCATGCACATCAGCCAGATCGGCGGGCTGACGCCGGCGCGCAACGCCGCGATTCACGGGGCGATCTACGGCATCCGCACCGCCTGGCATGGACCGGGCGACGTGTCGCCGGTCGGGCATGCTGCCAATCTGCACCTCGACCTGTGGGCGCCCAACTTCGGCATCCAGGAATGGTGCCGCTTCCCCGAAGTCGTCTACGAGATCTTCCCCGGCTGCCCGGAAGTGCGCGACGGCTACATGTTCCCGAACGACAGACCCGGCTTCGGCGTGGATATCGACGAGGCGCTGGCGGCGAAATATCCGCCCACCGACGAAGTCTTGCAGTGGACGCAGACCCGCCTGCCCGACGGCAGCCCGGCGCGTCCCTAGCGCGTATTTGATAATTCATCAACGCTCTCGTAGGGGCGGCTCGCGAGCCGCCCGCGCTGCCTGAAAGATCGTCACGGTT
>JAEURA010000160.1 GCA_016789005.1 Anaerolineae bacterium | reverse complement strand
CTCCACAGCTAGGACTCGAACCTAGAACCCATCGGTTAACAGCCGATTGCTCTGCCATTGAGCTACTGTGGAAGATGCGCCAAAATATAGCAGTCTCCGCCCGGCAGATCAAGGGTCTTCTCCGCTTATGCGGCGGTTTGTGTCATAATAGAGCCTGTATGTTGTGCGGTGGGGTAGGGAGACCAAACTATGGGAGCTATTGCAGCCTGGTACGACCCAGCCCGTACAACGATTCTGCAAATCTACACCGATGCCTGGACCTGGGACGAGTTCTATGGGACGTGTCGGCAGTCCGCCGAGATGATGCGCTCCGTCGCAGGGCGCGTGGACATCATCGCCGACTACACCCACAGCGGACCGATTCCCATCGGCGGAGCCATCACCCACGCCCGCAATGTCATGAGTGCCTATCCTGAAAACTGGGGCGCGCTGGTCGTCGTCACCAGCAACCGGCTGATCCTCCTCCTGGTCGCCACCTTCACGCGGGTGTTCCCCACCGATCTGGGCAGTCGGACGTTCGCCGTGTCTTCCGTGAAAGATGCGGAACTCCTGATTGAACGGATGCGCCACAGCCAGGCGCGTCGAGCATATGATGAGGATGAAACGTCGCAATGAACCCCAACAACGCCGCCTTCTATTGCAGCGAGTGTTCGCGCGCCGCCGGCGAAAAGCTGACCGGGACCGCGCCTCGCGTCGACGTCTGGATTCTGCTCGAATACACCGACGCCTGGGGGGCGAAAGTCCCCGACGACAGCCATCTGTCGCCGACGCTCAAGCAGTTCGTTCAGCACTGGGTGGACAGCATCCCCAACGCCAAGTTTACCTTCATCCGCCAGCGTGAGGACGTCGACCCCAGTCGAGAACAGATTCGCCTGTATGTGGCGCGTTCGCTGGAGATCACGCCGGAGATGTACCGCCTCGATCTCAATTCGTATGACGAGCTGCTGGATGTGGACCTGGCGGCGGTGGCGCTTGGCGCGCCAGAGGCGGTCGAGTATCTGACCGACGAGCGCCTCTTCGTGGTGTGCACCAATGGGCGGCGCGATATTTCCTGCGCCAAGTATGGCGCGCCGGTCTACGAAGCCTTGAACAGCATCGTCGGCGCTGCCGCCTGGCAGACGACGCATATCGGCGGACATCGCTTCGCCGCGACCCTGATGACCCTTCCGGATGGCGTGGTCTATGGTTACGTGGATCCCCAGGACGCCGCCGAACTGGTCCGACTCGCCGGCGAGGATCGCGTATGGGTGGACAAGATGCGCGGACGATCCTGCTACACCGAGCCGGCGCAGGCGGCGGACATCTATCTGCGTCAGGCGCGCCAGATTCACGATCTGCCCGGCGTACGTTACGTGCATTCGCGACGTACCTCCGAGAGTAACTGGGAGGTTCAGTTCGAAGCCTTCAACAGCGGGCGGCTGACGACCGTGCAGGTGGCGCAGGAGATGACCCCCTTCGATGTCTACAAAGACAGCGCGGGGTCGGGTGCGCCGCTGCCGCAGTTCCGCCTGATTGACATCCATTAGGATCGCACCCGAACGCGGGAGATGAGGACGAACAAGACGATGAAGGCTGTGCGATTTCACGAGTACGGTGAAGTGGACGTGCTGCGCTACGAAGACATCCCCGTCCCGGAACCGGGGGCGGGACAGGTGCGCGTCAAAGTTGCGGCGAGCGGGGTCAATTTCATCGATACTTACCAGCGGCGGGGACGCTACCCGGTGCCGCTTCCCAGTATTCCCGGCAATGAAGGCTCCGGCGTGGTCGATGCCATCGGCGAAGGCGCGGCTGATTTCCAGCCCGGTGACCGGGTCGCCTGGGCGATGGTCAATGGTTCCTACGCCGACTACGCGCTGGTTCCGCAGGACAAGCTTGTCCCGGTGCCGGCGAACGTCCGACTGAATGAAGCCGCCGCCGTCATTCTGCAGGGGATGACCGCACATTACCTGACCATCGATACATTTCCGCTCAAGGTGGGCGATCTGACGCTGATCCACGCCGCCGCCGGCGGAACCGGACAGCTCCTCGTGCAGATGGCGAAGCGTCGGGGCGCGAAGGTGATCGCGACGGTGTCGTCTGAGGAGAAAGCGGCAATCGCCGCGTCCTGCGGAGCCGACGAGATCATCCGCTACACCGAGCAGGACTTTGAAGCGGAAGTCAGGGCGCTGACCGGCGGGCGCGGCGTCGATGTCGTCTATGACTCGGTCGGCGCGACGACCTTCGAGAAGAGCCTTAAGTGCCTGCGCCCGCGCGGCATGCTGGTCCTGTTCGGCGCTGCCAGCGGACCTGTCCCGCCCTTTGACTTGCAGCGGCTCAACGGCTTGGGATCGCTGTACGTGACGCGACCATCCCTGGGATTCTACGTCCTGACGCGCGACGACCTGCTGGCGCGGGCGCGTGACGTGTTTCGCTGGCTTGAACAGGGCAGCCTGCGTGTTGCCATTGACCGCACCTTTCCGCTGTGCGAGGCGGCGGCGGCGCATGTCGCCCTGGAAGGGCGCGAATCCAAAGGAAAATATCTGCTCATCCCATGATCTGAGGATCAGGATGGCGGGCTGTCAGCCTGCGCAGGCGGGAAGATCGCCTGTTCTGACGGGGACTCGTCGGCGCGGCGCATCTGCTCGTGCCAGGACTGGGCATAGACGCCGTTGCGCAGCAGCAGATCGCCATGCGTCCCCTCTTCGACGATGTGATTGTTGCGCATCAGGTAGATGCGGTCCGCCAGCATCGCCGTCGTGAAGCGGTGAGTGATCATGATCATGGTGCGCCCGGCGGCATGATCGCGCACGCGGGCGAGCCAGTCGTTCTCTGCCCAGGAGTCCATCGCGCTGGTCGGCTCGTCGAGGATGATCAGCGGCGCGTCGCGCACGAAAGCGCGGGCGAGCGCTAATCGCTGCCACTGCCCCACGCTCAACTCTTCCCCGCCGAAGAATTTGCCGAGGAGGGTGTCGTACCCCTGCGGCAGACGGTCTACGACCGCATCCGCTGCTGCCGCCGCCGCCGCCCGGACGATGCGTTCCTGCGCGCCGCTGCTGGCGAGATCGCCGACGGTGATGTTGTGGCGCGCCGTCTCCATATAGTGAAGCGGCGTCTGGAAGAGCATGGCGATGGAGCGGCGCAGCGGACCCAGCGGCAGCTCACGCAGATCGACGCCATCCCACAGGATGCGACCGGCGTCCGGGTCGTAGAACCGGCACAGCAGTTTCATCAGCGTCGTTTTCCCCTGCCCGTTTTCGCCTACGATGGCGATGATCTTGCCCGCCGGGATGGTCAGCGAGAAGCGCTGAAGCGCCTGACGGGTGCTGCCCGGATACGAGAACGACACATCCTGTATCTCAATTGCCTGGAGAAGGGGGAGGGTGCTGTCCGCTGCGCTCACTTCGGCTTCAGGGAGGGCAGGGGTCAGGTCCAGAAAGGTGAACAGGTCTTCGAGGAAGAGCATGTTGTTGTAGATCTCGCCTGCGCTCGCCATCAGCCCGTTGAACAACCCCTGTCCCTGGCGGAAGATCTGATAGAACGCCCCCAGGTCGCCCAGCGTCGCCAGTCCGCTCAGCGCGCGCGCCGCCATCCACGCCAGCGCGCCGACGACCATCACGAAGCCGATCATCGCGGCGATGAAATCGGCGAGGATTTTGCCTTTGGAAAGGCGCAGACGGGCGGTGAGCAGGTGTTGACGCACGTCGGCGTATTTGTCGAGGTAGTGGCGCGCCAGCCCGAACAGCCGTATCTCCTGCGCCGACATACGCTCGGTGAGCAGTGTGTCATAGTAGCCGGCGCGCCGTTCCTGCGGCGAAGCCTCCAGCCGAAACACGCTGAGCTTCCGGCTGAAGCGGATGATCGACCACAGCGCCGGGATGCCGCCGATCAGCAGCACCAGCGGCAGCAGCGGCGAGTAGCTTATCAGCAGTCCGATCATGCCTAGCAGCGAGAGCAGGGTGCGTACCGTCGTCCCAACGTTTTCCAGCAGGCTTTGCGGACGCAGGCGGGCGTCCATGCGCACCCGGTGAATCAGGTCATAGAAACCCTGCACCTCGAAATAACGCAGGTCAAGGGAGACCGACTTCTCCTGGATTTCCCGGCTGATGGAGTCGCGGATGCGTTCGGACTGCACGAGACGAACGTAGGTCATGATGCTGCCCACGATTTCGCCGCCGATCTGCACGCTCGCCAGCAGGATGAACGCGCCGACTGTATCATTCATCAGCGCCGGGTCCCAACCTGCTTCGACCAGCGCCACGACGCTGTTGATGGTATCGCGGGTGAAGAGGATGGTCAGGACGGGCACGACGCTCTGGATGAGGAGCAGCAGCGCCCAGGCGATCATCATGCCGTGCGAGGCGTCGTAGACGAGCCTCAGCGCGCGGGGGATGTAGGGGAGTTGGGCGCGGACGCCGCGCCAGCCCTGGATGCGCTGTTGATTCGTCGACACTCGGTTTTCTCCCTTTTTCGCCGCGCCCGCATTATAGCAGGCACGCCCGCTGCCGGATAAGCAGCTTTCATCGGCGCGCGCTGCAAGCCCATGTTACAATCGGAAGATGTTCCGAGACAAACAAGGAGCGTCGCGATGAAGAACGCACCGGAGAAGCATATTGGCACCTGGCATGGAACCCGCGCCAGCCTCAGCTTCTGGCTGAAGTCGATACTCACGCTGTCGCTGTGGTACTGGTTGGTTCATAAGCATAACCGTATCGAACTCACCACACGCCGCCTGATGCAGGTGCGCGGCAACGTCCTGACCCGCAACGAGACCTCGGTGGACCTGGAAAAGATCTCCAACATCGTCGTCAACAAGTCGGCGCTGGGATCGATGCTCAGCTATGGCGACTTCGTCGCCGAGACCGCCGGCACTGATCAGGCGGAGATCATCTTCAAGGGACTCAACAGCCCGGATCGCCTGCGCGACACGATTTTCGACATTCGCGATGGTAAGCTCGACGAGGTTTCCGACGTCTGACCCTCAGTTCGCAGAGTCATCCCCTTCGGCTTCGGCTGCGAGCGCGCGAGCGCGCACTTCCGCCGGGTCGATCTTCTCGACGGGTCTGCCTTTGTGGAGGATGAAGTGATCCAGGTCGCGGGCGACGAACGTATTGGGGAACACCGCCCGCGCCTGGGTGATCACGTCGGACTCGCGGTAGCGCCGGGAGACGTGATTGAGGATGAGCGTCTTCACGCCTGCTTCAGCGGCGAAGCGCGCCGCCTGACTGGCGGTGATGTGCCCGTAGAGATGCGCGGTCTCCATCTCGTCATCCAGGAAGGTGGCTTCGATGACCAGCACGTCGGCGTCAGCGGCGGCGGCGCGCAGATTATCCAGCCGTCCGCAGTCCCCGATGTGTACCAGTTTCGTGCCGCGCATCGTCTCGCCCAGCACCATCTCTGGCGTGATCTTCCTGCCGTCCGTCAGGGTGATCGTCTCACCTTCGACCAACCGCCGCCGCTCTGGACCCGCCGGCACGCCTAACGCCTCGGCGCGCTCGACCAGGAAGGGGCGGCGGTCGCGTTCCTGAAAGATGAAGCCGAAATTGCCCGCACCTCGGTGCGTGACGGGCACGGCGGTGACGGTGAAATCCTTCGCCTCGAAGATCAACCCCGGTTGCAATTCCAGCAGGGCGATTTCCACCGGCAGACGTTCGTATTGCAGGACGACGCCGAACAGCAGCGCGTGCACCCGGTCGAGCGTGGAGCGTCCGCCGTAGATGGCGATGTTGTCGATGCTCTCCCAGCGGGCGAACGTCGAGATCAGCCCGCCCAGCCCCAGGATGTGATCCAGATGACCGTGCGTGAGCAGGATGTGGTTGAGCTTTTTGAAACCGATGCCGCTGCGTAGAATTTGCCGCTGCGTGCCTTCGCCGCAGTCGATCAGGAAGCGGTGTTCTCCCGCCATGACCACCTGCGCGGTCAGCCCTCGGTGAATCGAGGGCGCGGAAGCTGAAGTACCCAGAAAGACAATTTCGAACATGCCGTCTCGTTCACTACTTTTCGGTTGTCAGCGCAGTTTGCCACCGGCGCGATGCAGTGTTGGGCGGTGGACTCTGCCCCTGCTGTCCCGCCCCCCTCGGCAGTCCGGCATCAGCGCAGGATGGTGAAACCCCCGACGTAGAGCCGCGTGGCGCTCGCCTCATCGCCGATGAATGCTGCCAGACGCCGCCCCGCCGCGCTTTCATACGCGCCGACGGAGATGCTGTATTCGCCGGTCGGCAGCGAGAAGGGCAGATCGACGTAGCTCGCCTGAATGAGCACGTCGCGGGGTTCCAGCATTTCCGGCAGGGCGACCATGCCGTCGCGCTGCGCGACCGGGCGCGCCCCTGGATCATCCTGCACATGTGTGAAAAATGCCAGATCGGGCGGAAGGATGCCATCGACCCGCCAGTAGGTGACGACCAGCAGCAGATCTCCAGGCGACTGTGTATCCGCCCAGCGCCGGTCGTAGCCCAGGAAGGTGAGATTGCCTTCCAGCCGAAGCGGCGGCAGCGCGACGGCGAACCCGGCGGGTTCATCGGGCGCAAAGGTGATCGGCGTGGTCGTCGTGTAGGCTCCGATGCGATTCGCCAGCGCCTCGGCAGGGGCGATACGGGCTATGGAATTGGGGGGGATGCCCGGACCTTCGATCACCTGCCCATAGCCCAGCCAGGGCAGAAATTCGGGGTTCAGCTTCGCCAGCCCTTCAGGATCGACCATGACGATGTACTGCGGCGTGCCGCCGTTCATCAGGATGAAGGTGGAATTGCAGTCGGCGGCGCGCAAGGGGGCGTCGGCGCGGTGCATCATCAGCGCCAGTTTGTGCGCGTCCGTCAGCGCGCCGGGCGCTGCCGGCTGAAGCGCTTCGGCGCACAGCAGCGCCGGCGTTTCGACTCCGCTTTGATCGAGGAAGCGGGCGAGGGCGCCCAACCGAGCATTGAAGGTCACCTGGGTCTCTGGCAGCGCGCCCCAATCCACCAGCAGGTCGTCGCCCGCCCAGACGAGGTTGAAGCCGAACAGCGCCACCAAGCCGACCGCGCTCACCGCCCGCCCCAAGCCGCGCAGCGAGTAGAAGATGGTCGAGACGCCCATCCCGAAGAGCATCGCCAGCGGCGGCAGCAGCGCCGAGGTGATCAGGAAATTGGGCGACTCGGGCGCCAGCAGCGTCGCCGGGACCAGAAAGAGGAGCGCCAGCAGCAGCAGGGTATTGCCCGATTCGCGGATGCGCCCGGCAGCGGTGAGCAGCCCGACCGCCATGATCACGCCGCTGATCAGGTCGAAGAGTGGGCGTCCGGGCATATTATGGGCGGGGTTGAGGTCACCCACGAACAGGAACCCGTTGATGCCCGCTGCCAGCGTTTCGATCAGCCTGGAGAGACTGGCTGGGAAGTCATCCGCCAGCCGCGTCGTCCCGGCGAGTTCCGGCAGTTGTATGGTCGAGAGCACATAGGGCATTGCCAGGACGATGGTGACGACCAGGGTGAACCAGGTGAAGCTGAGCGCCCGGCGCGGGAAGGGACGAGTCGTCAGGACCCGGTAGACGATGAAGGTCATGGCGAACATCGTCAGCACCAGGCTGAGGGGGTGGATATAGAAGCCCAAACCCAGCAGCACGCCCAGTGCCAGGAACGCCGGCGAGTCCGACTTTCCGCCCCGGCGCTCGCCATAGACGAAGAAGGCGCGGGCAAGCGCCAGCATGATGGCGGCGGTCCACGCCATGAGCACGGCTTCGCGGGCGACGGTGCGCGAGAGCAGGATGGCGCTCAGGTTGACGGCGAGCAGCCCCATCGCTGCGATCCCGGCGAGGGGTCCACACAGGCGCGTGCCGACTGCGTAAACCAGCGCCAAGCCGATCAGCCCGACGAAGAGCGAGAGGATGCGAAATCCAAAAGCGCCGCTGCCTACGACCGCCGTGATACCGGTCAGCGCGGACTGGTACAACCCCTCGCGCCCGACGCCGTCGAGATCGTAGAAGACTTCGACGCGCCCGTTGCGCACCGATTCGGCGATGCGCACATCGTCGATTTCGGCGTCGCTCAACCCCGGCGGAAGCTCACTCAGGCTGGCGAAGCGCAGGACCGCGGCGACCAGGAACAGCAGGACGGCAAAGGCATAGCTGAGGCGGATGGACAACAGGGACTCCTACAGCGCCGTCGCCAGCGCGGTGAACAGGAGGACCAGCAGGCTGAGTCCTACGTTGATCCAGGTCAGGCGCGTTTCGTCGCGGTGTAGTTTCTCCAGCGCCGCCGGTTCCTGTTTGCCCTTTTCCAGCAGCAGCAGCGCGCGGTCGAGCGCCGGGGCGACGGTGAGCTGCGCGAACACCATGCAGAAGAACATGCCGATGATGGCGATGTGCTTCATCAGCATGAAGCGGCTCCAGTCGTTGTTGAAGGTCATCAGCCCGTCGTAATTCGGATCGCCGGACATCTGAATCAAGCCTGTCACCACCAGCGCCGCCAGACTCAGGTTGGCGATGGGCACGAAGCGGCGGCGCAGCCGGTTGAGAAAGGCATAGAGCGTCGGCTGTTCGCCCACGACGCGCCGGGCGGTGGGCAGCACCAGCAGCACCATGATCACCAGCCCGCCGATCCACAGGACCGTCGCCACCAGGTGGACGAAATAGCTAATCGCAAGGGTAGACGGGGACAAGTCCAAGAGCCTCCGGGCTGTCCGGCGCGCGCGCCGGGATGAATTGGTCGCCGCAGTATTTCGCCATGTTGGCGAGATCGATATAGGCAGGACGAGTATACCCTGATGGCGTCGTGATCGCCCACCAGTACTGTTCGTCCTGTTCCGTCCATTCCGGCGAGGCGATGTAGATCATCGACATCAAGCCGACCCAAGGCGACCAGTGCGAGGCGGCGTAGGCATAAGCGCGCACCAGATAATCCGCCTGGGTGGCTTCGTCTACCGCGAAATGGGCGTAGTCGGGGTTAATGCGGTCGGTGGTCCAGCCGAGTTCCAGTACCGCGATCTGCCGCGCGGCGTCGCCGTTGGCGATCATGATCCGGCGGATGTCCTCGACGCGGCGGAAGCTGAAGAAGCGGTGTCCGCCGCGCGCCTCTGCCGGGTCGAGTTCCGGCGGGCTGAAGCCGGGCGCATGCACCCCGACGGCATCGACGTAGCGCTGGAAACCGGCGTCGTACATGCCCTGAAGGAACAGATCGTCAGGCGTGACGGTCGCGTCGTAGCTGCCGGTTGGGGCAAGCCCCGCCGAAATCACCGCCGCATCCGGGTCGGCGGTGCGGATCGCCTCGCTGCATACTTCCAGCAGCGCCACGTAGCCCGCCGGGTCGGGAGGACGCCCGCCCCATTCGCGCGCCAGGTTCGGCTCATTCCAGACCTGATAGGCGGCGACCCGCCCGCGAAATTCCGACGCCAGCCTGCCGCAGTACGCCCCAAAGTCCGCCAGATCGTCAGGGGGGGCATCCAGATAATCAACGCCGCGCACGCCGGTGACGGAAGGGTGCGACCATTCCGGGGCGTCGCTCAGACGGACGATCAGCTTGAGGCTGCGGCGCTCCAGTTCGTTCAGAATTTCATGCCCGCGCCCGACCAGGAAGTCGCCGTGCGGCTCGACCTGGATATCTTCCCAGGAGAACGTCTGCTTGACATGGCTGAAGACCATGCGCTGAATCCAGTCGAGGTCGCGCCCGGCGAACCCGTGATCCCACCAGGTGAACGCCTGGATGCCGTAAGTCAGCGACTCGAAGGGCGGATCGACGATGGCATGGCGTAGGAACAGGTCCGATGAGGCTCGGGGGCTGCTGAGGAGCGCCGCCAGAGCGACCAGCCAGAGGAGGGTGGGAAGGGCGAATCGGCGCAGATCGATGGCAAACCTGCCTGAGATCGGTGTGATGTGCATTTCATCAATCTATCACATGGGGGAGGCACTTGTAAGGTGGATTGGCGACGCCTCGCCTATGCCTGGGCAATGCTGCGGCGACTTTCTCGTCACCGAGCGGCGTTTTTGCTAGACTCTATCCTATGGGCAACCGATGACGTTCGCCCGCAATCGCACAATGAGTCAGGAGTCCGTCAGATGACCGACAGAATTGTCAAGAGCGACGTTGAGTGGCGGGCGCAGCTCACGCCGGAGCAGTACGCCGTGCTGCGCCAGCGGGCTACCGAACGTCCGTTCACCGGCGAGTATTACAAGACCGAGACGCAGGGCGAGTACCTCTGTGCGGCGTGCGGGCTGCCGCTGTTTTCATCGGACACGAAATACCATTCGGGGAGCGGCTGGCCCAGCTTCTGGGATGTGATCGAACAGGGCAATGTCGTCCTGAAACCGGATACCAGCCATGGCATGCAGCGCGTCGAAATCGAGTGCGCCCGCTGCGGGTCGCACCTGGGGCACGTCTTCGATGATGGTCCGCGCGAGACGACCGGCATGCGCTACTGCATCAACTCGGTGTCGCTGAAACTGAAGCCCGACGCCGACTAGGGTCTGTCTGCAAACTGCTCACCTCACTCCGTTTCGCTGCGCTCAACCGCCCCTCTCCGCGCGGAGAGGGGCAGGGGGTGAGGTTGGGGTGAGGTTGTGTGAAAACCGGGTTTGCAGACACGCGCTAA
>JAEURA010000150.1 GCA_016789005.1 Anaerolineae bacterium | reverse complement strand
CGAAATCGCCGGCGGTTCACGGGCGGTTCACGAACCGCCCCTACAAGACCCAGCATGTCTGTTGTGACCCCATCGGGAAATTTGATGCGTTTGCCCTGGGTTCAGGGGACGCACCGCGCGTATGAGACGCGCGGCGTTAGGACGGCTGGATCGAAGCGACGGAGGCGGAGAAACCTGGCAGCACGTCAAAGCCATCCAACAGGTCTCGCTCAGTCAGAATCAGCACGTCTTCGCCGGGGCGGTATACCTCGACGAGTCGTTCCTCGATGGGGACCAGCCACGCCAGCCCGGTTCCATTGGCGAGGTAATAGGTGATTTTTTCGCGCAGGTCCAGGACGCGCTGATCTGGCGAACGAATCTCGACCGCCAGATCGGGCATGTAGAGCGCCGCCCCGCGTTCGACCAGATCGCCCCGCTCGCGGGTGACGTACGAAATGTCCGGAAGCCGCGAGTTCAGCGGGTCGTTGGGCAGACGATAGCGCCCTTCGGCGATCACCCACCCTGGCAGGGTTTCACAGCCGCGCGCCCACAGCTCAATCGCGAAGATGATGAGCGCCGATGTCCGTCCATGCTTCTGCGTTGGCATCTTCTCGACGATCTCCCCATCGATGAGTTCGAGCAGCTGACCCCGGTCTTCGGCGTGGGCGAGATAGGCTTCGAACGCCTCGACGCGCATCAGTTTTTCGCCTAAGCCATGTCCCGCAACTTTTCAACGGGCGAGCCGGCGGCTCGCCCCTACGGCACGCCGGTTGTAGGGGAGACCCGCCGGGTCTCCCGTTCGTGGATTTCTTTCGAGAATTCACTTAGCGTCATGGAAGTTCTTTCCTCGCGCTGCCCGGAGCGCTGCGCTCACTCGTTCCCTGCCTGCCATTCGGTTTTGAGCAGACCGTAGAGGATCATATCGTAACGCTGCCCGTCGCGGTGCAGCGCCTCGCGGAAGACGCCTTCACGCTGGAAGCCGAGATGTTCGTACAGCCGAATCGCCGCCTCGTTGTAGCTGAACACCGTGAGCTGTAGCCGGTGCAGATTCAGCTCGTGAAAGGCGAAACGGAGCGCCAGCTTCATCGCCTCGGTGGCGAAGCCCTTGCCCCGGTGCGACGGATCGCCAATGCCTATCGCCAGCCACGCCGAGCCGTGCGTCCATTGCACGCTGTCGATCTCCAGGATGCCGATCATCTCGTCACTGTAGTGCTGGCGGATGGCGAAGGCGTAGCGCCCCCGGTCGCGCGCCGCTTCGTCCATGTATTTCTCGGTGTCGCGCTCGGACTTGGGCACGGCGGGTCCGGCGTCGAACAGGCGGGCAAATTCGCCGTCCTGATACCACCCCGCGAAGGTCTGTGCATCGTCTGCCCGAAGCGCGGTCAGCCTGATTCGTTCTCCCTCGAAGAGTTTCGCGATCATAGAAAAACCGGCAGAAGACCCCGTGCTTCAGCACGGGGAGGAATGCCGCCCCCTTTCCTCAACCATTTGAACTTTCCGAAGATTTGTGCCACCATTTGAGCCGTGAAACTGACGGCTGTGGTGAAGCTTCTGCCAACTGAGCAGCAACGCGACCTGCTGCTGAAAACGCTTCAGCGCGCCAATGCCGCATGCGACTTCGCAAGCGCCAGCGCGTGGGAAGCGAAGCAGTTTTCGCAAGCCGGACTTCACAAGCTGACCTACTACCCCATTCGTGAGCGCTGCCAATTGAGCGCGCAAATGGCAGTCCGATGCATCGGCAAAGTGGTAGACGCCTACAAACGGGACAAGCGCACCCAGCGGGCGTTCAAGCCGCACGGCGCGATTGCCTACGACAGTCGCATTCTCAAGTGGTCGCTTGAGACGCAGGAGGTCAGCATTTGGACCTTGGCAGGTCGCGAGCGCATCGCGTTCGTGTGTGGTGCGTATCACCATCAACTGCTGAATGGGCAGCGCGGCGAAACCGACCTGGTGTACCGCAAGGGCAAGTTCTTTCTGTACACGACTTGCGAGGTCGAGGCGGATAGCCCGATGGAGGTAGAGGACTTTCTCGGCGTTGACTTGGGCGTCCGCAACATCGCCACCGACAGTGACGGCGAAATCCACAGCGCCAGCCACCTGCTCAACGTCCGTCATCGCTATAGCAGGTTGCGGCGCAAGCTGCAAAAGAAAGGCACGAAGTCGGCAAAGCGCCTGCTCAAGAAACGCTCGCTGAGGGAAAGTCGCTTCGCCAAAGACGTGAACCACCAGATCAGCAAACACCTCGTTCAGAAGGCGCAAGACAGCGGGCGCGGAATCGCGTTGGAAGACTTGACGCACATTCGCACGCGCGTAACGGTTCAGCGCCGGAGACGGGACGACCTGCACAGCTGGGCGTTTGCCGATTTGAGAGTGAAATTTGCCTACAAAGCCGAACGCGCCGGCATCCCTGTTGAATGCATCGACGCTCGCTACACTTCGCAGCAGTGTTCGTGCTGTGGGCATACCGCTCGCTCCAATCGCCCCAATCAATCCACTTTCCGATGCCAGTCGTGCGGGTTTGTCTCTCACGCCGACTGGAACGCGGCGGTCAATATTGGTCGCCGGGCGGCTGTCAGCCCGCCATACGCGGTGTGTGTCTTGGGTCTCAACCCCGCCACAACTGCAAGCTCCCGCCTTTAGACGGGGGTTGTTGACCTCAAGCCGTCCTTTCGAGCGCATCTTTTCCGACGAAGCGCGGGCGGCGTCCCCGACGCAGCAGCCAGCGCGCCGCCAGATAGACTATACAGATTCCAGTATATCCTGACAACAGGAGAAAGGGCGGAGAAAACAGGGTGTCGCGCGCCGCCCGGCGCAGGTTGAGAGCGCAGACGGCGGCGGGGTCTTCCACGCCGACGATCACGTCAAGCGGCGCGCCGCTTTCGCCGTCGATCCAGATGATGCCGACGAATGCCGGAGCAGCGGAACCGTCTTGCAGGGTTTCCCCGGCGGTGAACAGCCATGCCGGGCGCGCCGCGCCGTCAAAGACGCCCTGTGCTGCCAGACCCGACGGGTGAACGCGCAGCCCTGCGACGACGCCGTCAAGCGCCGCCTGCGCCGCCGCCGCGCCCTCCCCTTCCGGCAGAGGCGGCGGGCTGGCACGCTGTGCCGTCCGCGCGCGCAGCGCCGCGACGGCAGCGCAGCGACCGGGGACAGCGGGGTCCAGCCAGTCTGATTGAGGGAGAGTCCAGATCGGCAGCGCGGCGGCGGTCAGCCAGACGAGGAGCGCCGCCGCCGGCAGCAGGGCGATCCAGAGCGCGCGCCGCCATCGGCGCTGCGGGCTGCCGCGCAGAGTCACGACTCGTCAAAGGCGTCTCCGGGGAAAACCCACGCCAGCGCCTCCGGCATGATGCCCCGGAACCCGACCAAGCCGTGCCCGGCGCCGGTCTCGACGAAGCGGTAATCGACGGCGGGCGTCCCCTCCAGGATAGTGCGGAGCGCCTGCGCCGGTTTGATGAAGCGGGCGCGCGCCTCGTAGCGTCCCACCGACTGGAAGATGCGCGCCGGCAGCTTCGCCGCGCCGTTGAAGCGCTTGACCACGTCGCGGAGTTCTTCCTGGTAGGAGCCTTTGCCCAGCGGCGGGGAGATCATCATCAGGCGCGAGAAGACGACCGGGTTATTGAGCGCCGCCGCCGCCGCCGCCGCCGCGCCCACCGCGACCCCGCCAATGCCGACGCGAGTCATATCGACGCGGTAGCGAGTCTGGATGAAGGGCAGCAGCTCGGAGATCAAAAAGGCGTAGTAGCGCTCGGCGCGGACGTACTCGCGCTCGCGTTCCGCCGGCTGGGTCGCGCTCTGCACCAGGATCAGGATGGCGGGCTTCATACGGCGGTGCTTGATCAGCGCGTCGGCGATGGCGGGCACTTGCAGCGGACCGACCGCCCACTGCCCATCCTGCAGGATCAGCACTGGGTAGGATGCGCCGGAGGTTTCATAGCCGGCGGGGGTGTAGACCCAGACCTTGCGGTCCGTCATGCTGATGTTAGCGCTGTCCAGAGTGTGCTCCGTGACTGTGCCGCGTGGCACGCCGCGCATCGCGCTCCAGTCTGGGAAGGGGCGGGCGTGGGGCATACGCAGCACCGAAACCGCCGTGGTGCCGGCTTCCATGCGCAGCGGATTCATCAGGTCGGCGCGCCAGTGGGCGGCGACCCGCCCGGCGACATCCACCTCATGCGCCAGCGGCGTGCCGGGGTCATCGACCGCCAGCAGGTAGTCCAGCAGATCATCGGGTTCAAAGGGATAGCGCAGATACCAGAAGTTGGTGCCGCTGATCTGTTCCAGCGGCATGAACGGTGGATCGCTGGGGATGGTGTCGAGGTTGAGCGCGACGCTCTGCCCTTCGCCGCGATAGACGAAGGTCGCCACGTTGCCCTCGACCCAGGGAAAAGCGGTGCGCTCTTTTTGCAGCTGATCGACCAGATCACGGCGCGTCGCATCGTCGGGAGCCTGCGAGACATCGGCAAGAAAGGCGTCGAACGAGGTCCATCCGGGCATGGAAACCGGCTCCTTCGTTATCGGGCTACACCTGAACGTGAAATCGTGAATACTCCATTGCGACCCCATTTTAACGCAAGCCGCCAACCTGCGCATCTCGTCCGCCGTTTGCGCGGCGGTTCCCCGGCGTTTCGACGACTTGTGCTACAATCGCGGAGGTGATTTTCCACCCTTCCGGCTTGCGCCCTGAGGTTTCGTCCATTATCCCGTTACCCTGACCATCACTATGCGCCATCGCCGCTCTGTCCCGCTCCTGCTGCTCTGGCTGGGGCTGATCGCCATCGCCTGTAACCTGTCGGACTCGCCGCCGCCGCCGACCCTCGTGCCGCGCGCCACCTCCACGCCGCCGCCGACCATCGGCTACGCCACGCTGGCTCCCAACGAGCTGCCTTCGGCGGCGACGCAGATCGCCTCTGTGCCGCAGCAGCCGGATGTGGCGCTGGCGAACCTGATCATTCAGGTAGTGCCGGACCGGCTCTTTCTGCATATCGACATGCTGACGCGCATGAAGACCCGCCACGTCAATTCGTCGTACACCAACCCCAACGAGGGCATCGGCGCGGCAGCGCGCTACGTGCAGGCGGAATTCAACGCCATCCGGCAGATCTCGATTCAGCAGGCGTTTTCCGTCTTCACGCACGAGTTCCCGGTGGAATTCGCCGGCGTTTCATCGACCGGGCAGAACATCATCGGCGTCCTGCAGGGCTACGAACCGGGCGCCGGGGTGGTCGTGCTGGGCGCGCACTATGACAGCATCAACCTCGATTTCGAGAACGCCGCCGCCGATGCGCCCGGCGCCAACGACGACGCCAGCGGCATGGGCGCGCTGATCGAGATCGCCCGCATCCTCAGCCAGAAACGCCACCGGGCGACCATCATGTTCGTCGCCTTCTCCGCCGAAGAGGTGCAGCGTCAGGGGAGCATCGCCTTCGTCAAGGATTATCTGCAGGGGCAGAATATCGACGTGATGGCGATGATCAACATGGACATCATCGGCAGCAGCGACGACTCCGCCGGCGCGATCAACGACAAAGAAATTCGCATGTTTTCCGTCGAGCCGAACGAATCGCGGTCGCGCCAGATGGCGCGGGGCATTCAGCTGATCGCCGATCGCAGCGCCGCGCCGTTGGAGATCGCCGTGCAGGCGACGGGCGACCGCACCGGGCGGTATGGCGATCACATGTCCTTCAGCGATGCCGGCTATCCTGCCGTGCGCTTCGTCGAAGCCCTTGAGGAAGGGGATCGCCACCACACCCCGCGCGACTCGATGGAAGACATCGATCCGACCTACTATGTGCGCGCCACACAGACCATCCTCGCCGTCGTCAACTCGCTGGCAGATGGTCCGCGTCCCCCCCGCAGCCTCAGTCTGCGTGATGCCGGGGGCGGCTTGCGCACGCTGGTCTGGGAACGGACCGCTGACGCGACGGGCTACGTCGTGGCGCTGCGCGCGCCAGGCGCGATCGGCTACACGGCGTCGTTCGAGACGGTGGAAAACACCGTCACCTGGGAGGGTTTCGTGGCTTCGCGCTTTGTCGGCGTGGCGATTGCCGCCAGGGACGCCAACGGGGTAATCGGACCCTTCTCGATAGAGTACGGCATCTCCAGCTAGAGGGTATTTGATAATTGCCCTTGGTAGGGGCGCGTCGCGACGCGCCCGCCGTAACCGTGACGATCTTTCAGGCAGCGCGGGCGGCTCGCGAGCCGCCCCTACGAGAGCGTTGATGAATTATCAAACAGCCTCTAGAGGCTGTTTTGAACTTCTGCGGCAGGAGTTCCCCTCACCCCAAGGCGAGCCTTGCTCGCACCCCCTCTCCCACGCGCGCGGGGCGAGGGGACCTGACTCCCCCTTCTCCCCGTTTTGTGGGAGAAGGGGGAGGGGGGGTTGAGGGGAGAGAAGTTCATAACAGGCTCAGCCGCTCAACAGCGCCGCCCGCATGAATGCCGTGATGCGGGCGGCATATTCGTCGGATTCCGCGCCGAAGTCCAGATAGTTGCCGTGTGACGCGCCTTCCACGAGGTGCATCTCGGCGTGCGAGACGGCGCGCATGCGCTGCGCGCCAGCAAGCCCCGTCTCCATCGTGCCGTAGACCAGCAGCACCGGGCGCGGCGCAATCGAGGCGATCACGCTGATCGGGCTGAGGCGCGACCAGTCGCTTCCTGTCCCCAGGCGGTAGGCTGTCTGCGCGCCGAAGCGAAACAGCGGGCTGAGGACCCCCAGGTTCGCCGGCGCGCTGGCGTCCACCTGCGCCGGGAAATCCTCGTAGCCGCCCTCGGCGACCACCGCCCTCACGCCGTCGAAGCGCGCCGCCGCCAGAATTGCCGCCGCCCCGCCCGCCGAAAAGCCGTGTACTCCGATGCGCGCCGCATCGACATCCGCCCGCGCCGCCAGATAGGCGAGCGCATCACCGACCTGATCAGCTTCCCGGTCGCCCAGGGTGTTCACTGCGCCGCCGACGCAGATGCGGCTGTTGTAGCTGAGGACGTGCAAGCCGGCGCGGTGATAGGCGAGGATGCTGCCGATACGGTCACCGCGCCGCGCCGCCCCGGTGGGCGCGATGATCACCGTCGCGCCATTCGCCGGCGCGGCGGCTGGATCGGCGGGGATGAAGTACGCCGGGGTTGGACGGTCGAATTCGCTGGAGGGGAAATTGACATCTTCGAAGGGCAGATCGACCCGCGTCGGGTCGAAACCGCCGTCGCACGGCGAGGCGATCAGGCTGACCATGAAGGCTGCGCCGAGCGCCAGCGGCAGGATGAGCAGCACCCCAGCAGCAGCAGCGATCACGGCGCGCAGCACGTAGCCCAGGCGCACGCGCGGCGCGGCGGCAGGAGTAGCCGTCATGCGACCGAAGGAGCTTCCGGGAAGATGTCGGCGACGGGCAGTTCAAACCCCGGCAGCAGATCGGGCGCGGTCAGCACGCCGTCGCGCCCCAGGATCAGCACCGGTTGACCGGGCGCGTAGACCTCGACGGTGAGATCTTCCGGATAAACCACCCAGACGCGCGTCCCGCTCGCCAGGTAGCGAAAGATCTTCAGGCGCAGTCTGCGCTCGGAATCCGTCGGCGAGACGACCTCGACAGCGAGGTCGGGTGCGACCCGGTTAAAGCCGCTGCGCGCCAGCTCTCCCGCGCGTTCCCGGCTGATGTAGGCGACGTCGGGCGCGTATACGTCGTCGCCGATCTCATAGCCGCCGCTTTCCCCGGTCACGAAGCCGATGTCGTTTTCCAGAAGGAAAATGCCCAGGCGAATGAGGATGCGGGCGGCGATGTAGGAACAGTACGGGTTGGACGGCATTTTTTCGACGATCTCCCCATCCAGCATTTCCCAGGTCTTCTCGTCGTTCTCCGGCAGATGGGCGAACGCCTCAAATTCCTCAAGACTCAGCCTTTGCAGCACCATCACAGCCGCTCCGCATCTTCGACGAACATCAACACATGCCGATGTTTCTCATCATACACCGTTTTGGGCGACCTCTACTCCTTCGGGTCGATCACCAGCCGGCTGCGGACCGCCGGCTCCAGCGCCAGCACCGCGTCGGGGTTCTCCTGGAGCCTCTCGAAGCTGTAGGCTGGCACGCCGTAGGTGGTGATCGTCAGCCGAGCGGTCTCCGGCGCGATCTCGAAGCGCGTCCAGCCGAAGGTGTGCCCGACCACGTTCGTTCCTTCGACGCTGACCACGCGGACCCGTTCGGCGTCCAGCCCCAGCGTATCGTAGCCCTGCAGGGTCAGGACGAAGGTGTTGAACAGCGATTCCAGCACCTCGTCCTTGCCGCGAATGTCCGCCGCGCGATAGGCTTCCGCCGCTTCGCCGCCGAGCAGCCCGAAATCCATCGCCCCTTCGACGAGCGCCTGCCCGGTCGGCGGGTAGAATGCCACCGAGCCGGTGCTGATCTCGAATGCCCCGGTCGGGATGTTTTCGCCGCCCGCCTCCGCCTGATAGGTGATGTTGTTGATGAACGTCGTGTGCACGTCCGCCGAGACGAAGACCACATTGCGGATGGAGCGCTCCTCGATGAAGCGCAGCAGGTCAGCGCGCTCCAGCGCTGCCCCTTCCCAGCGGTCGTTGCCGCCGAAGACGCCCATGTTCTGCATCGGTTCCGGGATGAGGATGAATTTCCAGGTCACGCCCGCCGACTGCGCCGCCAGCAGATCGCGCTTCAGATCGTCGAGCTGAGTCTGCCCCACGAGCGTGCGCCCCGGCTCGAAGAACTGGCGGCGGTAGGGGATGGCGCGCAGGGGGTTGAGTCCGTCGATGGGGCTGATGGAGTCGAAATTGTCGTCGCGGAAGGAGCGGGTATCCAGGACGAAGACCGCCGCGTCGCTGCCGAAGGTCGATGCCCGGTAGAGCTTCGGGCGATCCTCCATGCGGTCGTCGTTCGTCCCGCTGTAGGTCACGGCGCGGATCGGGTTGTATTCCTGGAACGCCTGCAAGCCGCTGCGATAGAGCGCCGTCTGGTTGATGCGCGCGGCGGGGTCGCCGGCGAAACGCGGATCGCTCTGGGCGGGCGCGCCGCCGGCGAAATCGTTGGCGACCTCGTGATCGTCGATGGTGGCGAAGACGGCGGTCGAAGCGCGCAGCGCCGCCCAGAAATTGAGACCGTAGCGCTCGCTGTAGACCTCGCCGTGCTTGATGCGGTAGTCGGCGACGGTGCGCGCCTGGCTGCCAGGAAAGTCCAGCGAGGGGAAATCAGCGTAGATGGTATCGCCGTGCTGGACGAAGAAGTCGAGATCGGCATCGAGGGCGTTGGCGATGGCGACGTAGGGGCGTAGTTCGCCGCGCCAGTCGCCGCTGACGCCAAAGCGCAGCCCGCGCCGCGCGCCGACCTCCGCCGGAGTGGAGAAGCGCCCGGCGAGCGAATCGCCCGCCGCCGTCGTCACCCGGTAGTGATAGCGCGTGCCTGCCGCCAGATCGACAGCATCCACTTTCACCGGCAGCGTTGGATCGACCGCTTCGGCGGTCAGGGTGCGCAGCCCAACGCTGAAGGCGTCATCTTCGGCGATCTCGAAGACGACTGTGCCGGGGATAGTGGAGCGCGCCCACAGCACGGCGCTGGTCTGGGTCACATCGCCGGCAGCGATCCCGTTGGGCAGGCTGGGCGCGAATGCCTGGGCAGCACGCTGGAGGCGCGGAAGCAGCCGGTGTGACGGCACGGCGGCGCGAGTCGATGCGTGCGCCGAGAATGTCGGGGTGAACGCCCCGACCGCCGCGCCTGCGCCCAGCGCCTTCAGGAAGTCACGGCGGCTCATGGCGCGCGTGAAGCGCAGCAGCGCTTCCTGTTCGATACGCTCCCAGAGCAGGGAATAGCTGAACGGCTTGGAGTCGAAGTCGGTCACGGTCGCGGCTCCTGATGATCGGTTGACAGTTACGAGAATACACCCGGTTTTTTACATCTCGCTCACGGACGACGCCCGGTGAGCCGGCTGACCAGACGACGCGCTGCCGCCCGCCCCTGCTCCACCTGCTGATCCAGGCGCAGCGCCCGGTAGTCGCTGCCGACGGCGATCACGTTCGGGGGCAGCGCCGCATCGAGGGCGTCCATCGCCTCGGCGTGTTCCGGCAGATGGCGGGTCAGCGGGTCGGCTTCCGCCCAGTAATGCGCCCAGGCGACCACCGGCTCGGCGGCGATCAGCGCGCGGACGCGGCGCAGGGCGTCGTCCGGCGCGGCGATCTGCTCGGTCAGCCGGATGCCCGCCCGCACCAGGACGTGATCCGCCGGGACGCGCTCCGCGAGGGTGTGGGTCTCCAGAAATTTGACCCACGCCGGGGGCGAGGCGACCAGAGCAGAAATCGGGTCAGACGCCAGGTCCGCCCACCGAAAACCGAGCGAGACGCGGACGACAGGGTCGTACTGGTAGGCAGACAACCAGAGAGAGGGTTCGGGGGCGAGGGTGTAGAGCATGTGCGCGGCGTAGCGCGCCGGGACGGCGGCGATCACGCCGCGCGCTTCGATCAGCACGCCGTTTTCCAGGCAGACGCCGATGGGGGCGTTCGGCGTCGGGGTCAGCGCGCCCAGACTGCTGACCGCCATGCGCGTGAGGATCGTGCCGGTCAGGCGGGACCGCAGGGCGTCGATCAGCGACTCCGTGCCAGCGCGGAAGGCGACCAGATCGCCATCGCGATAGTTGCCCAGCGAGACCAGCGCATCCGCCATGCCGAGATCGTCCAGCCATGCCCAGACGCCGTAACGTTCCAGCAGAAAGGCGGAGCCATCCAGCACGAAGCCCGACTCGCGGCGGGTGCAGAGGCTCCCGCCGAGCCGGGCTTTGACCTCGATCAGCGTATAGGCGACGCCGAGGCGTTCCAGTTCAAAAGCGGCGGACAGCCCGGTCAGCCCACCGCCGACGATGACGACGTTCATCTATGCCAAGCCTCGCATCTTTTCAGCGGTCGAGCCGGCGGCTCGAGCCTACGAGATGGCGGGCGTAGGGGAGACCCGGCGGGTCTCCCGCGCGTGGGTTTCTTTGGGGATTTCACGTTTCAGGGAATCGCGAACAACTCTGCCAGGGGCAGAGCGAATTCGGCGATCACCTCCGCGCCGGTCAGCGTGTCTCCGAGGATCAGGCTGACCGACGGTGCGCCGCCGGGGCGGTGGGCGACGACCTTGCGCCGCTGGGGATCGACGATCCAGACCAGCCGGACGCCATCCTGCAGGTAGCGCTCCACTCGCGCGTCAATGTCGCTGTATTTGTCGTTGGGCGACACGATCTCGATGGCGAGATCGGGGACGAGGGCAAAAGGCTTATCCTCCCAGTCGGGCGTCGACTCGTAATAGGCTTTCAACCGTGCTGCCTCGTAGACCATCAAATCAGGGATGCGCGCGCCTTTGACCCAGCCCGCTTCGCTGAGCAGCACGAAGGTCGCCTCCATGAAGACGGCGATGCGTCCAGCCTGGTCGAACGGCGTCAGGGCGCGAAACAGCTTATGCATGGTGAGCGTATGCCGGGCGACATTGGGCATCTTGGGGGCTATCTCCCCATCCAGGATTTCAAACGGACCTTCCTCGTCGAAGCGCCGGATGAATTCATCCAGCGTCAGCAGCCCCATTTCGACAGCCGTCGTGACCATCGCTTCGCCTCATCAACTCGCCAACATTCTGACGTGTGACCCCCGCCTCATTTTGTGTACAGCAGGGGCGTAATGTGCCGCGCCCCTGTCGCCTCCGCTGCTGCAAGGGTCCTACGCGCCGTATTTTACCAGGCGCTTGGCGTGCGCCAGCGCCACCGGCATCAGGTCCGCCGCCGGGAACTGCCCCAGCCCGCCGCCGATGCAGGCGCGCTCGCCGAAGGCTTCCACCCGGTCGGGCATGTGCGTCGCCGGCGCCCACAGCAGAGTCGGGACCGGATGCCAGGAGTGCGAACGCAGCTTCGCCGGCGTGGAATGGTCGCCGGTGATGATCAGCACGTCGGGGTTCAGCCCGATCAGCGTGGGGAGCGCCTGATCGACCGCTTCGATGACCGCCGCCTTGGCGTCGAACTTGCCATCCTCGCCCCGGCTGTCGGTATATTTGACGTGGCAGAAGATGAAATCGTAGTCGTTCCAGATCTCCGCCACTTTGTTGAACTCGTCCTGAATGCTGTAGTCGTGGTGCGTCTCGATGATGTCCATGCCGACCAGCCGCGCCACGCCCTTGTACATCGGGTAGACAGCGACGCAGGCGGCGCGCAGCTTGTAGACCTCGGCATATTTGGGCAGGTTGGGGTCTTTGGCGAAGCCGCGCAGCGTGCACATGTTGGCGGGTTCGTGACCCTTCAGCCGTTGGCGCGCCTGTTGAAGCCACTGGTTGACCAGCGCGGCGGTGCGTTCAGCTGCCAGCGACCCGGCGACCGCCGGCAGGGTGGGCACGCCGGTCTGCTGCGGGTCGGTGTCGGCGATGTCGTCGCTCAGGTCCGCGCCGTGCAGCACCATCGCAAAGCGGTAGTCTTCGCCGACGCGGATGTCGTAGGTCAGCCCTTCGACGTGAATGTCCTTGAGCAGCTCGACGCGCTTCGCGCCTTCTTCGGTCGGGATGCGCCCAGCGCGGCGGTCGGTGATGTTCCCGTCGCCGTCGATGGTGCAGAAGTTGCCGCGCACCGCCACGTCGCCATCGCCGACTTCCAGCCCGATGCCGATCGCTTCCAGCACGCCGCGCCCGATGTCGTAGACCAGCGGGTCATAGCCGAACAGACCGAGGTGGGCGGGTCCGCTGCCGGGGGCGATGCCGCGCGCCACCGGGATGCTCAAGCCGGTGCTGCCCTCTTTCGCCAGCCGGTCCATGTTGGGGGTGCGGGCGGCTTCCAATTCGGTCAGACCGTCGGGGGTCATGGGCAGCCCGCCGAGTCCGTCCATGACCAGCAGGACGATCTTGCCGCCTTCGCTGACCGTGAGGCGGCGCATCAGGTCAAAATTCGCCATGGTGAGTCTTCGCTCCATCTTGTCGGAATCACAACGTGAATGACTATAGCGCGGCGGGGCGGAAAATCCCAGACGGGGTCGAGAGGGCGGCTGAGGAACAGTGGCGGCAGCGCGGATCGTGTGTCACTATGGCGGGCGAGTGGCAGTCGCACTGCCGTATCTGTGCCTGGATGAGGAAAGATCATGATCAGCGAGTCAGAAGGGCGACCGCGGCGCTCCGGCGTCGGCGATGTGATCGCCGCCTTCGTATTCATCCTGAGTCTGGCGCTGGGGTCGCAGGCGTACAGCGAGATCGACCGCTACGCTGCCCTGCGCGCCAGCGGGGTCACGGTCATCGGCGCCTGGGCGGGACGCTTCACCAACCCCGCCGACGGGCTGTCGTATGGCACCTACTTCTTCGAACTGGAGGGCAGGACCTACACGCAGCAGCAGGTCATCGATGAGTCCGCCGCCTACACCGATCGCGGGCAGCCGGTGGAGATCGTGTATCTGCCGGAAGACCCCAGCCAGTCGCGGATCGCCGGAACCGAAGGGTACGGCGTCGGGTCGGTGGTGATGCTGGTCGTCAGCGGCGGAGCGGCGATCTTGGCGCTCCAGTACTTCCTCGCCTACTATACCGGCCGATCCGCCTGGGCGCTGATGCTGCTCCGGCGCGCGGCAGAGTGGCGCGACTCGGCGCGGCAGGCGGACGACTAGGGTCTGTCTGCAAACTCATTGTAGCCCTCATCCCCAACCCCCTTCTCCCCATTTTTGTAGGAGAAGGGGGCTGGGGAGGGTGAGGGCAGCCAGATTTCTACTTCCGCTTGGTGCGCGCGCGCAGCCCGGTATACGCCCAGATGAAGAGGACGATCCCCAGCGCCAGGCAGGAGCCGACGCCGCGCAGGATGATCTCGCCATCCCAGCCGATGTTCAGGATGGTGCGCATGGCGTCGAGGATGTAGGTGATCGGGTTGACGAACGCCGCCGTCTGGATCCAGCCGGTCAGCAGATCGTAGGGCACGAAGGTCGCCGTCAGGAACGAGAGCGGGAAGAACAGGAAGCTCGCGCCGGAGGTCGCCGCCGCGTTGCCCGTGCGCAGCGCGATGCCGACCGTGAAGCCGGAGAAGCCCACGCCCAGCAGCAGCGCGATGCCGATCACCGCCAGCAGACCGAGCGCGCCGGTCTCTGGCTGCAAGCCGAGCAGCAGCGCCATCGCCACGACGACGAGGGTCTGCATCGCCAGCAGGATCGCCCCGGCGATCATCGGTCCCAGCAGCAGCGCTGCGCGGTTGACCGGCGTGAGCATCAACTTGTCGAAATAGCCATTCTCGATGTCGCGGACGATGGACTGTCCGGCGACGCTTGCCCCGCTCAGCGCCGCGCTGACCACCGACAGCGGCAGGATGAAGCCCAGATAGCTCTGTCCGCGCAGGAAGAAGTTCGCCGCCCCGCTCAGCGTCGAATTGTAGACCAGCAGGAAGAAGCCGCTGATGATCAGCGGGGGCAGGATGACGCCCGGCACGCGGATGTTGGTGATCAGCGTGCGCCACGCCATCATCGAGACCTGAAGCAGGAACGGCGTCCGTTCCACTGGGGCGCTGGCGATGCCGGCGCGGGTGGTTGCAATCGCAGCCATGAGAGTTTCTCCTGATTGTTCAAGTGAAGTGTCGAAGGAAATCGTTGGCGGACGAGCCAGCGGCTCACCCTTACGAGTTTTCGGTTGTAAGGCGGACGAGCCGTCGGCTCGCCCCTACGAAGTCTCGCCCTTACGCCGATTTGCGCTGCCCGAAGCCGCGCCGACCGGGACGTCTGCCAGATTTTGGCGCTTCGTCCTTGGCGTCTTCCTCGAAGCGCGCGCCGGTCACCTGCAAAAACACATCGTCGAGCGTGGGCGTGGTCAGGGTCAGGGCGACCGGTTCCAGTCCTGCCCCGCTCAGCCGGTTGACTACCGCCGGGATGATCTCCGCTGCCTTGTTGCGATACAGGCGGATCGTCTTACGGTCGATCTGCACCCTGTCGAACATCTCGGTGACTTCATCCTGAGCGCGCTGCACGTCGCCGTCTTCGCGGAAGGTGACGTTGATCGATTCGCTGCCCAGGGCGGCTTTCAGTTCGGCGGGCTGCCCCTCGACGCGGATCTGCGCGCGGTCGATGATGGCGATGCGGTCCGCCAGCTCGTCGGCTTCTTCAAGATACTGGGTGGTCAGGAAGATGGTCATGCCGAAATCGCGGTTCAGCCGGCGCACTTCCGCCCAGATGTCGCGGCGGCTGGCGGGGTCCAGCCCGGTCGTCGGCTCGTCGAGGAAGAGGATCTCCGGCTGGTGCACCAGCGCCATCGCCAGGTCGAGCCGCCGGCGCATGCCGCCGCTGTACTTGCCGACCGGGCGATCGGTGAATTCGGTCAGCTTGACCAGCGCCAGCAGCTCTGCCGCGCGGTCCTGTGCCTGCCGGCGGGTCATGCCGAAGAGCTGTCCCTGAATGGTCAGCAGCTCGGTCGATTTCATCAGGTTGTCCAGCCCGATCTCCTGAAGGGCGACCCCGGCGATACGGCGCACATCGCCCGCCTGGGTCACCACGTCGTAGCCACCCACCAGTCCCCTGCCTTCGGTGGGCAGCGCCAGCGTGGTCAGCATCTTGACGGTCGTGCTCTTGCCCGCGCCGTTGGGGCCCAGAAACCCGAAGATCTCGCCCGATTTCACGCTGAATGAAACGCCGTTGACGGCGGTGAATTCCCCATAACGCTTGATCAGGTTTTCCGCTCGAATTTCGCCGCTTGACATGACAATATCCTCCCTGCATTCTCGGACAGCATACGGTACGGGCATGACAGATCATGCCGTCGGGTTGTTCTTGCCTGGGTGATTACTCGTTATACAACTTCGGATCGCTCTCCAGCGCCGTCGCGAAGACATCGCGCAGCACCGTCAGGCCACTCGCCAGAGTCGCGGCATCGTGATCGTTCAGGTCGCTCAGCAGGTTGGTCAGGCGCGTTTCAACGTTGTCTTCAACTTTGTCCAGCGCCGCCTGCCCCGCTTCGGTGATCTCGATCCAGACCAGCCGGCGGTCATCTTCCGCCCGCCGCCGCCCCACCCAGCCGCGCTCTTCCAGCGTGCTGATGGTGTTGGACATCGTGGGGGCACTCACCGAAAGCCGATCCGCCAGGTCGCCGAGGGTGTGCGCGCGGTAGCGCAGAATCCCCAGCAGCGAGATGTGCCCCGGCTGGACACCGGGAAGCGACTGGCGCATTTCCGCCGACATCACCCGCATGATCAGCGGGATGATATCCAGAGTGCGGCGAGAGATTTCTCGTCGGATCGTGTTCGGCATGGGCGTCCTGATGTCCTCTCTGGCGTGACCTCCAATATGATTAGGAGTGCTAATGGATTACTGTGCTAATCATATGGTTGGGCAATATCGAAGTCAAGCGCTTTGGATGAGCGTTCACTAAGCGGCTCCTGAGGGGTTTCTGAGGTCGGCTTTCAGCGTCGCGTAAAGCGCGACGTACTGCCCGGCGACCTGATCCCAGGTGAAGCGGTCGCGCACCAGAGCGCGGGCGTTGGTCCCCATCGTCACCCGGCGGGCGCGGTCGGTCAGCAGCAGCCACAGCGCCGCCGCCAGCGGTTCGACCGCCGCCTCGACCACCAGCCCGGCATCGCGCTCGGCGGCTTCCGGCAGGTTGCAGCCCGGCGACAGGATCACCGGCAGCCCCGACGCCATCGCCTCCAGCGCCGCCATCGGCAGCCCCTCGCCGACGGCGGGCAGCGCGAACAGGTCCGCCGCCGCCAGCGCTTCCAGGCGTTCCCGGTCGTCCAGATAGCCGGTCAGGACGACGCGCGGGTCGCCGGCGATCAACGGCTGCACCGCCGCCAGCGCGCCATCGTCGGGTCCCGCCAGGATCAGCCGCGCCGCCGGCAGGTTCGCCGCCAGGAAGGCGCGGGTCAGCGCCTCGACGCCCTTGCGCGGGTGCAACCGTCCCAGAAACAGGCAGACCGGCGCATCGCCCAGACCGTAGCGGGCGCGGAACGCCCGACCGTCGGGCAGCGCCGCGAACGTCTCCAGATCGACGCCGTTGGGGATGGTCAGAAAGTGCGGGGCGTGTCCTGGCGCGAAGCGCGACCATGCCGCGCGCGCGTCGTCGGTCTCCGCCTCGGCAAGCCCGACGACGGCGGCGAAACGGCGCGCCATCGCCGGCGAAAGCAGCCTATCCCACAGCGCTTTCAGACCGCCCCGCCCCGTCTGTAGGGTGAGCGTGCCGTGCGGCGACAGGACCAGCGGCAGGTTCAACCGGCGCACCGGGGGCGTCACCAGCCAGTTGTCCAGCGTGCGGAACTCGTGGCAGTGGACGACATCGACCCCGGCAAGCAGGCGTTCCGCCCGCCGCCGCATGCCGAGCGGCGTGGAGAGGTTGAAGCGCCCGCGCGCCCGCACCGACAGGTTCGGCACGCGCACCACCCGCACACCGCCGCGCGTCTCTTCTGGCGGCGCTTCCAGGCGGGCGTTCTGCGATCCGGCATCGGTGGTCAGGACGAGGACTTCGTGCCCGGCGCGGGCGAGCGCCAGCGTCAGCCCTTCGACGGCGCGCGTCACGCCGCCGAAGGCATAGGCAGGGGCATAGTAGGGGGTGACGTGCAGGACGCGCACCGCTCACCCCGGCGGCTGAAACGTCTGCACGCGGAATTCCGTGTCGATCACGCGCGGCTGGTGCGGGTCGATGCCGTGTTCCGCCATATATGCCTGCACTGCCGTCAAGCCGCTCTGAAGGGCGGCATCCGACATCGTCCAGCAGTGAGAATAGACGCGCCCGCGCAGGTCGTCCAGAAAGCGCGCCGGCGCACGCTCCAGGCGATAGGGATGATGGTCTTCGCTTTGCAGCCGCCACCCATGCGCCGGAAGCATCTTCTGGCGCTCTTCGAAGGGGATGCCCGGCGTCACGCCCTCTGACTGCGTCGCCGTGTTCCAGACCTGGTTGAGGACATCCTCGGTGTGGCGTGTGTTCCAGCCGTGCGCCAGCACGCCGCCGGGCTTGAGCACACGGGCGGCTTCGGCAAAGGCTTCCGCATACGCCGGGATCAGGTGGAAGATATGGACGGCGATCACCGCATCGAAAGCGGCGTCGGCGAACGGCAGACGGGTGGCATCGGCGAGCAGCGGATAAACCTGCTCGCCATCCCGCTTCTCAACCAAACGGTCGATCATCGGCTGCGCCAGATAAACGCCGTATTAGGCGCGCACTTAAGGAGAGAGCTGCAGGGCGATCCGACCGGTCCCAATGCCGATCTCAAGCACCCGGTCGGTCGGTTTCAGATGGGCGGCGCGGGCGACAGTTTCGGCAACGCCCTGCTCGACGCCGGGGGGGGAAGCCGCGCGTCTGGTCGTAATAGCCGGCGGCGCGGTCGAAGGCGACAGACCCGCCGTCCATCAGCGGCTCGCGAACCGATAACCGACGCCGCGCGAGGTCAGGATATATTCCGGCTGTTCGGCATCGACTTCGATCTTCTGGCGCAGATAGTGGATGTACAGCTTGAGGCTGTCGATGGCATCGGAATATTCCTCGCCCCATGCCTCGATCACCAGCTCGCTGCGCGGCACAACCCGCCCGGCATTGCGCACCAGGACGCTCAGCAGGTTGAACTCCTTCGGCGTCAGATGGCAGATCTGGCTGCGCACCCGAACCTCGCGGTTCATGAAGTTGATGCGGAAGTCGCCGTTGTCGAAGACCAGCTCCTCGCTCATCTGCGGGCGCGGCGCGCGGCGCAGGTGGGCGCGGATGCGGGCGATCAGCTCGTCGTGGTCGAAGGGCTTGGTGACGTAATCATCCGCGCCGATCTCCAGCCCATGCACGATGTCCTTGACCGAGTCCAGCGCCGTCAGGAAGATGATCGGCACGTCGGAAAGATCGCGCAGCCGCCGGCAGACCTCCCATCCGTCCATGTCGGGCATGAAGATGTCGAGCAGCACCAGATCAGGCTGGTAGCGATAGGCGCGGCGCAGTCCCTCTTCCGCGTTATTCGCCTTGATCACCTCGAAACCTTTGCGCTCCAGCAGCATGGTGATGAGGTTGACGGTCGTGACCTCATCATCGATGACCAGGATTTTCTCGCTCATCTCAAGCAGCCCCGATCAGGTTGGTCCGATCAAATCTTTGTTGCAGAATTCAAACGTCAATGTAACACGTCCTGGGGCTGCGCGCAAGTCGCCTGAAGCGCAGGTTAAATGGGCGTTTGCGGGGGATAACCGGGTCCACACCCGCGCGCCTGAAGCCCAGGCGGCGGCTGGAGAGGAGGGTCTATGGCAGCAGGTCGGTCACCGGGATGCGGGCGATCTCCTGCCCGTCGAGGATGAAGGGGAGGGTGTTGGCGTCGGTGAAGACTTCGCGCACCCGGTAGCCCGCTTCGCCATCCTGCGCATAGGGCTGCGTGAATACCTCAATCTGGCGTTCGTTGAGGTTGACGACCCAGTAGATCGGCACGCCGCCGCCCGCGTAGATGCGCAGTTTGACGGTGCGGTCGAAGACCAGGGTGGCGTCGGAGATTTCGACCAGCAAGCCGATCTTGTCCGCCGGGATGCGCTGCCCCAGAAAGTCGCGGGGTTTCCCGCGCACGATCATGACATCCGGTTCGGGCAAGCTCTGCAACGCCTGTACAGGATTCTCGAACGAGAGCAGCCATCCGGCAGGCAGCAGTCGCGGGAGCAGCTCGGTGAAGAGCAGTGAACAGATCACGTGCGGTTCGTTCTTGGTCATCTTCTTGTAGAGCTGTCCTTCCAGGAGTTCGAGTTGATCTTTGGTGGTGAGAATCCCTGCGCGGATCATCGCCTCGTACTGCTCGACCGACAGGGCGTAGCGAAGCGGCGCAGTCGGTGGAGCCGCGCTGACGGCGGGGGTCTCGACAGCGGCAGAATCCACCGGTGGGGGGATTTCGACTGTTCCTGGGGTGACAGCCGCCGCCTGCTGGGGTTCAGCGGCTTCCAGCGTTTGAGCCTCGCGTTCAAGGGTCATCGCGCATTATCCTTGCTCCTCATCATGAGTCGATCTTACCATGAGCAGGCATATGTCGAAATTTCTCTACTTCAACATCCCGGCGACCGGGCACGTCAACCCGACTCTGCCGGTCATGGCGGAACTCGTGCGGCGCGGCGAGACGGTGATCGCTTACAATGCCGAACCGTTCCGCGCCAGAGTTGAAGCGACCGGGGCGGCGTTTCAGGCGTATCCCCTCGCCTTCGACGCAGCGGCGGTCATGCGCAGCGCCCAGACCGGCAGCCTGCCCAGGGTCGCCCGCCTGCTGGCAGAGACGGCTCAAGCGGTGCTGCCCTGGGTGATCGAGTACATCCGCCAGGAACAGCCCGACGCGCTGATCTACGACTCGCTCTGTCTGTGGGGCTACATCGCCGGGGCGAGGATGCACATGCCGACCGCCGCGTCGATCACCACCTTCGCCTTCGGCAATGGCAGCACCCCGCCGCTGGGGCTGATGCTCCGCCAGTTCGCGGCGGACTGGCGCGACCTGCTGGCGTTTCAGCGCCTCTACCGGCGGCTGCGGCGCGAGTACAGCGTGATCGGGTTGGGGACGGGGACGCTGTCCGACGCGCTGAGCGCCACCGGCGGCATGAATATCGTCTTCACCTCGCGCGCTTTTCAGCCTCACAGCCAGAACTTCGACGAATCCTACATCTTCGTCGGACCCGCGCTCGCCCCTCGCGCCGATGATCCGCCCTTCCCCTTCGAGCAGGTGATTCGCCAGCCGGTCGTCTACATCGCGCGCGGCACGCTGAACAACCAGGATATCGGCTTCTACCGCGCCTGTTTTGACGCCTTTGCCGATCATCCGGGACAGTTCATCCTGTCCTACGGGCAGTCCATCGATCCGGCGGCGCTCGGCGCGATCCCGGCGAATTTCATCGCCCGTCCCTTCGTGCCGCAGCTCGATGTGCTTCAGCGCGTGGATGCTTTCATCACGCACGGCGGCATGAACAGCGTCCATGAAGGGCTGTACAACGCCGTGCCGCTGGTGGTAGTGCCGGCGCAGCCGGAACAGGTCGAGACCGCCCGGCAGGTCGAACGGGTCGGTGCAGGGCTGGCGCTGGGAATGCGTCCGCCGCTCGGTCAGGTGAACGCCGCCGATCTGCGCGCCGCGCTCGACCGCATTATGAACGATGGGCGTTTTCGACGGCAGGCAGCGGAGATAGGCGCGAGTCTCAAAGCCGCCGGCGGCGCGCCCCGCGCTGCCGACGCCCTGCAAGCCCTGGCGCGCGGCGAAGCGCGGGTGTGAGGCAGCCTCGACGATGATGCAGCTCCCGATCCGCCTTGACTTCATCCCTTACCCACTATGGCGGCGGCGTGGCATGCCGCCCTTCTTCACCCTCTGGAATGCCGTCAGCGCCGCCGACGCCGACGCCCATCCGCCGCTGTCGTCCGCCGGCATGGCAGCGTACATGGCGCGCTGGCGCATCCTGCCGACCGGCATGGATGCTGGCGCGGCGCGTCGGGACTTGGACGCAATGCCCATCACGCCGGACCCGCCGATCGGGACAATGCCGCCGGGAACCCCGCCGGCTGCCACCCCTCGCCTGCCGCTGCGCCTGCCCGCCCAGTGGGAGCCGATGGAGGCGGTGATCATCGCCTTCCCGGTGCTCTACCCGCCGCTGTGGGAGACCCATCTCCAGATGATCGAGGCGATCACGCCGGCAGCGCGCGTCGATGTGCTGATCCCACACCCGACCTGGGCGAAGGCGATCCTGCTCCATCTTCAGGCGCGCGGGCGGGCGGTGCTGGATCAGGTGCGCCTGCTGACCCTGCCGACCGACGACATCTGGGTGCGCGACTACGGTCCATTCATCGGTTTCGACGCCGAAGGACGGCGCGCCGCCGTCAGCGCTATTTATGACCCGCTGCCGACCTACCCGCAGGCATGCGACAACACGCTGGCGGACCGCTACGCGGCACGGACGGGGCTGCCCCTGGCGGCGCTCGATCTGCACACCGAAGGCGGCAACTTCTGGTCAGACGGCGCGGGCACGCTGCTGCTTTCCGACGACCTCGACCATCGCCATCCAAACATGACGCCGGAAGCGGTGCGCGACCGCCTGCAAGCCGCCCTCGGCTTCGAGCGGCTGATCACGATTCCGCCGCTGCGCCACGAAGAGACCGGACACGTCGATCTGGCGATCAAGCTGGCGGACGCCTGCACGATCCTGATCGCGGCGGAAACGCCGTTCAATCGCGACCGCCTGCGCGAGGCGCGGGCGCGCCTGGAACAGGCGACCAATGCGGCAGGCGAACGCTACAGGCTGATCACCCTGCCCATGCCCGCGCCCTATCTGAACTGGGGGGTGTACCCGGTCTGGCGCAGCTATACCAACGCGCTGACGGTCAATGGGCGGGTGCTGGTCCCGACCTTTGGCATTGCAGAGGATGCCGCCGCGCTGGACATTTACCGGCGCGCCCTGCCCGACTTCCAGATCATCGGCATTGACTGCCGGGCGGCGGCGAACGGCGGCGGGGCGGTACACTGCCTGACCAAAGAAGTGCCTGCCGAAGCGCGCCGGCACGATACAGGACGGAGAAAGGGTGCATTTCAATATTTTGGGTACTTCTAGCGGACGATGCAGGCATCGTCCCTACGGAGGCACATGGACAACGCCCGCGTTGTCCGCCCGTATCCCCAATAATCTGAAATGCACCCAGGGAGAAACGCTAATTAGCCAATAGTGGAAGATGCGTATATAATCGTTAAATCAACAGGCGTTAGCAACTTGAGATTCTTCCGCACACCGCCCAGACTCTTTCAGGGTGAGGTCATGACGAACGACCTACCGATCAACCGGGCAACGCTCTCTCTGCTCCAGGAACGCGCCTTACGCGAAAGCGTTTCGGTCGATGATCTGCTGTCGGGCTGGCTGGCAGCAGGGACCGATTCCCCCCCTGCAAACCCGGCATCGTCAGCGCCGCAGCCCGGCGGCTCCGATGCTCTGACCGAGGCGCGGCTGCGCTCGCTGGTAGAGTCGCAGACCACCTGGGTGATTCGCACAGACACCCAGGGCAGATTCACCTACATGAATCCCGCCTGGCTCAGGACGTTTGGCAGGCGCTATGATCTTTCCACCTCCATTTCCTACGATCAGACGACGCTCCAGGAAGACGAGGCGACCGCCAGAGCCGCCGGAATCGCCATCCTGCGCAGTCCTGATAGCCCTGTGCAGGTCATCCTGCGCAAACTCACCGCCGATGGCAGGCTGTTGTGGACGCTGTGGGAACTCAGCGGCATCCGCGACGAGACCGGCGCGGTCACTGAGGTGCAGTGCATCGGCATCGACATCACCGAACGTCACGAGGCGGAACGGCTGGAAGCGGAGCGCAACCGGCTGCGCGCCAGCCTGAAGGCGGAACGCGAATACAACAACGCCGTGCAGCAGACCATCTTTTCGCTGGAACACGACGTGCGATCTTCCCTGGGGGCAATCGCCGCCGCCAAGCAGATGCTCTCCCGCTATTATGACCGGCTCAGCGCCGCGCAGCGTCACGAGAAATTCGCCGCCATCGACCATCAGCTTCAGCATGTCACCGAGCTTCTTGACGAGATGAAGCACACGGTCAAGGGTCACCTGAGTCTGAAACCCTTCAACCCGTCCCCGGTCAACCTCGCCGCCCTGTGCCATCTCAGCGTCAGCGAGATTCAGGAGACGGTCGGGGCGCACCTGAAGATGCATTTCACCAGCGACGGCGCGATCACTACCGTCATCGCCGACGAGGTGCTGATCAGCCGCATCCTGCTGAATCTCCTGTCGAACGCCGCCAAATACTCCCCGCCGGACAGCGAGGTCTGCCTCGAACTGCGCCGCCAGGAGGGGCAGATCGACTTGCGGGTGATCGATCACGGCATCGGCATCGGCGAGGACGATCTCGGCAAGATCTTCGATCCATTCTACCGCTCCTCCGCCGTCGGCGAGATCAGCGGCACGGGGCTGGGCTTGAGCATCGTCAAAGAGTGCGTGGAACGGCATCACGGGAATATCTCCGTGCAGAGCCAGGTCGGCGCGGGGACGACTTTCACCATTCGCCTGCCGCTCGCGCTGACGGTCGAGTGCGCCGACGCTGAGACGGCAGGCATGCTGCGCTAAGGCAGCGTCACATCAAGGAGGATCGCGATGTTTTCTCTGGTCTATGTCAGCTTCGCGGCGCATGATCTGAGCGACGAGGAACTGAAGGACATCCTGAAGGTCGCGCGTGAAACCAACCAGCAGTTGGGGATTACCGGCATGCTGCTGTACCGCGACGGCTTCTTCATTCAGGTGCTCGAAGGCGACGAGGACAAGGTGAAGGCGCTGTTCGCCAGGATCGCCGCCGATCCGCGTCACCGGAACGTGCTCACGGTTCACACCGGACAGGTCGAGTCGCGCCGCTTCCCGGATTGGACGATGGGATTCAACAAGCTCAGCGATTCCGACCTCGATCAGCTCCCGGGTTTCACCGACTTCCTCAGCCGACCCGACGACGGGACGCTCTTCACGCAGAACTCCGACCGCGTCCTGACGCTGCTGGATTCCTTCAGAAACCGGTCCTACTACTGACCGCCGGGCGTCCTGCGGCGCTCAGCACCTGACCGCTTGAGCGGTGCAGCCTGCTCTTTCGGGCAGGTTCGCCCCGATTCCTACAACCTTCCAACTCGCGCCGCCGTACAGTGGTGATGTATGTGAGTGTGTAGGAGCAACGGAACATGGTGGGTCATCATCATCATCACTGGGGTGGTCGCGGTTGGGGTCATCGCGGATGGGGCTGGGGGTTCGGCGGTCTGATGTTCGTCCCGTTCCTGATGCTGGCGGGCTTCTTCTTCGTGCTGTTTTTCCTCTTCAAGACCGGCTTGTGGATTCCGCTGCTGCTGATCGGCGGGCTGTTCTTCTTCTTCTCGCCGATGCGGCGCAAGGGCTGGGAACACTGGGGACAGCACTGGGAATCGCGCGCCAACGCCTGGCGTCAGCGCTGGGAAGCCGAAGGCGGCAAAGGCTGGGAGCAGTGGGGCAGCAGGGGCTGGCGCTGGGGCTGTGAAGACGACGCCGAGACGACCGTCGGCGACAAGCCGAAGCACGAGTCGGGCATGACCGGCGAGAAGCCGAAGCGCGACGACTACGTCTGATTCCATCCACCTGTCCCAGGGCGGGGAACCGCCTGCAAGGGACTCGTGAGGTGACACCCCTGGTGCGCAGCGCTATGATCGGCATGGACGCAGCCCGCGCCCATTTGCCGATCAGCGCGCCAGGGGGATTATGGTGGTCACATCGCGGGAACGGATCAAAAAGCTGCTCGCCTTTCAGGAACCGGACCGCATCGGCAGGTTTGACGCCTTCTGGGAAGATACGCTGACCCGCTGGATCAGCGAAGGGCTTCCCCCGGATATCGCCCCATCCGACTACTTCGCTTTCGACATCGAACCAATCTTTCTCGACGCTTCGCTGCGCCTGCCGGAAAAACTGCTGGAAGACACCGACGAGTACACCATCCGTGAGGATAAGCTCGGCTATACCGTCAAGCAGTGGAAGGGCAAAGCGGGGGCGTTAGGCTATCTGGATCACGTCATCAAGACGGGCGACGACTGGGAGCGCCACAAGCACCGCCTGGCGGTGGACTTCGGCGGCGCGAGCCGAATTCACACGGTGTCTTACTTCACGCCGTTCGTCGCCTATCCCACCTGGGCGGAGATGGGCGCGACGTTCGAGCGCCTGATCGCCAAAGAGCGCTACCTGCTGCTGCACGTTTACGGACCTTTTGAGGCGACCTGGCGCAAGCATGGTTTTGAGACCACGCTGATGAACCTGGTGCTGGAGCCGGAGCTGATCGCGGCGATGTGCGAAGCCCACATCGATGTGACCATCGGTACGCTGGATCGGGCGCGCGAATTCGGCATCGTGCCGGACGGCTTGTTCATGGTCGAAGACCTGGGGATGAACACCGGGCTGCTGTTTTCGCCGAACGCCTACGAGCGCATCTTCTTTCCCGCTCACCGGCGGCTGGGCGACTATCTGCGCCGGCACGGCATCACCTACTTCATCCATACTGATGGCGACATGCGCCGGCTGATCCCGCGTCTGATCGAGGCGGGGGTGCAGGTGCTTCAGCCGCTCGAAGCCAAATCCAACCTGGATGTGCGCCTGCTGAAGCGCGAATATGGCAAAGACCTCGCCTTCTTCGGAAACATCGACGTGCGCCGCATGGCGGGGACGCCGGCGGAGATGGAAGAAGAAGTGCGTTCCAAGCTGGAGATCGCCATGCGGGGCGGCGGCTACATCTATCATTCCGATCATTCCGTGCCGCCGACGGTCAGCCTGGAGAATTACCGCTATCTGATGACGCTTCTGGATCGCTACGGCGCATATTAAGCGGGCATCGTGTCTTCTCAACGGTCGAGCCGGCGGCTCGCCCCTACGATACGTTGGTTGTAGGGGAGACCCGGCGGGTACCCGATCACGCATCCGCATCGGTGGACCCGCCGATGTCCGCCTCGATCCGCTCTGGAGAGTCGCCGCGCAGCAGACGCTCCGTCACCTGCGCCATCTGCGGATCGCTCAGCGCTTCGTCGCCGCCCACCTGCTGGAACATCTCGCCGACTTCGCGGCTGTCCCCCCCTTCCAGCACGTTCAGCATCTCGTTCGATCCCATCGCGGCGTAGTTCTTCGACGGCTTGGCGATGGCGACGCGGCTGATCAGCCGTGTCAGGTCGCCCGATGCGCAGTGCGGACAGGCGAGCGTCCCGGCGCGGCGCGCCGCATCGTAGGCGGAGATCGTCTTGAAGGTCAGCGCCGACCGTCTGCCGCACGCATTGCAACGGTAGTCGTAAACTGGCATAATGCACTCCTGAAATCCTCGTCGAAATTGTACGAAAGCCGCCGTTGATGCTCAATACTCCCCCTTCGGAGGATCGTCAGGATCGCAAGCGCCACCCGCTCGAACGCGACCCTCAACCGCCGCCCGTGCCGCCTTCAGACGAGCCGCCGCAGGCTCAACGCCAGCGCCTGACGCTGCACATCGCCACGGTGAAACCCTATGTCGTCTATGCGATCATCGCCCTGAACGTGCTGATCTTCGCCGTGCGGGCGTTGTCGCCGCAGATCGACCAGCAGCTCACCCAATGGGGCGCGAATGTTCCCCTCTACGTGCTGCAAAACGGCGAAGTCTACCGCCTGCTGACGGCGATGTTCCTGCATCTGGGGGTCTACAATTCATTCGGCGGTCTCGCGCTGGCAGGCGCGCTGCACATCTTCCTGAACATGTACATCCTGTATGGGACCGGCGTGCGCACTGAACAGGTCTTCGGTCATGCGCGCTTCGCCGTCATCTACCTGCTGGGCGGGCTGGCGGGATCGGCGCTGAGCGCGGTCTTTGGCGCAGCCTCCGACGATCTGCTGACTGCTTCCCTGGGCGCGTCGGGCGCAGTCTTCGCGGTGATCAGCGCGCGCTGGGTGTATCTGTACAAGCACCGCCTGCTGTTCGGCATCGGCGGGCGCATCGAACAGGCGCGCCTGGCGCAGTTCCTGGCGATCAACCTGATCTTCGGGCTGTTCACGGCAATCGGAACCTCGTCGCTGGGGCGGATCGACAACTTCGCCCACATCGGCGGCGTCCTCGGCGGCGCGGCGCTGGCGTGGGTGATTTCCCCCTTCTTCGTGCTGCGCAGCCACCCCGATCAGCAGGGGCGCGCCGTGATGGCGGAAGACATCAACCCACTGCAAAATCATTACCGCGAGGTGACGCTCTTCGCCATCCTCCTCATGGCGCTGCTGATCGTGGCGCGGCTGCTCTACTCCCCGTAATCCCCTGCGGCGTGCCGCCTAGCGGCATGATGCCGCTGTCGCAGCGTGGGTGCAGCCAGGCTCCGCCTGGAGTCTGCTGCGTATGGATGCCGCGGAAGTCATGCACAAACCGCGTGGTATCTGACCCCGTCGTGGCGGCGATCACCTGCGCCAGCCCCGGCTGCACGTCAAGCAGGTAGCGGGTGACGACGCTGCTCACCGTCTGCGACACGCCGTCCATCCCCGTCATAGGCGTAGCTGTGCCCGCCCAGGCTCAAAAATGGCTGCCATTCGGATTCGAGTGTGCAGCCAGGCGGTGGAGCCGTGAAGCATGAAAGACCGGTTGAGCGTTAATCAGGCGGCAATTGCGCTTTAACGCGCGCTATGGCAGGATCGCCGTCAATGATCCGATCATAGATACTGCCGCTCATGTTCAACTCGCTTGATGATTTTCGCGTCCTGCTGGCGCGGCTGCTGCTGGTCCTCGTCGTCTTCGGCGTCGCCTGGCTGCTGCGCAACGCCGTCGCCTGGCTGCTCTCCCGTCCGCTCAAGCTGCTGCTGGCGCGCGCCCGCGCTTCCACCGACATCGAGACCGTCATCCGCTCGATTGTCCTGGTCCCTGTGCGCTATCTGCTGCTGGCGCTCGCCATCGATCTTTCGGCGCGCATCCTGGAACTTCAGCCGCCCTGGATCGGCTTGGCGCTCAACGTCGGGCGGACGATGGTCATCGTCGCCCTGGCGATCTTCATCTTCCGGCTGATCAACACCTTCGTCATCTCCACCCGCAGCCTGTACCTGTTCGCCGGCATCACGCTCGATGCGGCGCTGCTGCCCTTCATCCGCACCGGCGTGACCATCGTCGTCATCGCCATCGCCCTGGTGATCGTGCTGCAGGTCTGGGGCTACGATGTGACCGGACTGGTCGCCGGGCTGGGGCTGGGCGGGCTGGCATTCTCGCTGGCGGCGCAGGATTTGCTGTCGAATCTGTTCGGTTTCGCGGCGGTTGTGAGCGACCGTCCGTTCGTCGTCGGCGAGTACATCAAGACGCCGGATGTCGAGGGCACGGTGGAGCAGGTTGGCGTCCGCTCGACGCGCATCCGCCAGCCGGATCAAGCCATCGTCACCGTGCCGAACAACAAACTGGCGGCGGGGACGATCCTCAACTGGTCGCGTCTGGCGAAGCGCCGGGTCGATTTCCTGCTGGGCGTGGAATATGCCACCAGCGCCGATCAAATGCAGGCGCTGCTGATCGCGCTGCGCGACATGCTTCAGCAGCATCCGAAGGTGGAAAAAGACTCGGTCGTCGTCTACTTCACCGAATTCGCCGACAGCTCGCTCAACATCCTCATCCGCTGCTTCGTCACCCTGTCCGACTGGGGCGCATTCACGGCGGAGAAGGAACAGGTCCTGCTGGAGGTCATGCGCATCCTGGAACGGATGAAGATTTCGGTCGCTTTCCCCAGCCAGACGGTTTACTACCAGCCTGTTGACGACCTGCCCGGTCTGCCGCCGGCGCTCCGTCAAAGCCTGCCGCCCGCCGGTTCTGCGCCTGTATCGCTTCCAGAGGAGCGCTAGATCATGCGTCTGTACTTCTTTCGTCACGCCATCGCTCAGGAGTCGGATGCGAACACGCCGGACGATCAGCGCACGCTGACCAGCGAGGGCGTGATTCGCACCCGCCGCGCCGCGCGGGTGCTGAAGCAGCTCAACATCGTGCCGAACGCGCTCTACAGCAGCCCGCTCATCCGCGCCCACCAGACCGCCGACCTGCTCGCCGAGACGCTGGAAATCGCCGTGCAGGTGCGCAGTGAAGTCGGTCCCGGTTTCGATGCCGCCGCCGCCGCCAGCCTGATCAGCGACCTGGGCGAGGATGCCGAGGTGATGTTCGTCGGTCACGAGCCGGATTTCAGCGCGGCAATCCTGGCGCTGACCGGCGGGCGGGTGGATATGAAGAAGGGCTGTCTGGTCGCTGTCGAGGCGATCAGCCGCCAGCCGCTGCAGGGGGTGCTGTCGCTGATGATCCCGCCGAAGCTGTTCAACCGCCTGGGGTGAAGCGCCCGGTCTGGCAGAACCCGATACCCGGCAGCAAAAAGACGCCCGCAGGCGTCTTTTTTGTTCAGTTCGGGTTCAGTCTGGTCGGGGAGACCCACCGGGTCTCCCCGACAGCCGACACGCCGTAGGGGCGAGCCGCCGGGTCGCCCGCTGAGATGATTCGAGCGATGGCTTCAGCCTACGCCGTCAGAGCCGTCAGGTCGAGTTCCTCGACCGCCTGCTCGAAGGCATTGGCTTCCAGGTTCAGCATCACGATCTCCGGGATCGGGAAGCCGTTGAACGCCGCCGCATATTCGTTGGTGTACGCGCCGGTGTCGTAGAACACCAGCCGGTCGCCGATGTGAATCTCCGGCAGTTCGACGTTCCGCGCCACGACGTCGCAGCTGTCGCACGACGGACCCGCCAGCGTGTAGGTGCGCATCGGGCGTTCCAGCGTGCCGTCCGCCACCAGCTCAACCACCGGGGGGAAACCCTCGAAGGTCTCCATCAGCCCGTTGAACACGCCGACATCCAGGTACAGCCAGGTCTGTTCGCCGCGCAGCGCCCGCCCCATGACCGTCGTCAGCAGGCGTCCTGATTCGCCGACCAACCCGCGCCCCGGCTCCAGCGCCAGCAGCAGATCGGGCGTGTGCGGGATGTGCGCTGCGATAGCGTCCATGACCGCCTCGCCGATCGCCTCGATGGTCGGGATGGCGGCGTCATGGTAGTGCCCGGCAGGGAAACCCCCGCCGATATCCAGAAAGTACAGGTGATGTCCGCGCATGGCGGCAGTGCGCCACACTTCGCCGCAGGCTTTGATGGCGTTGACCCAGTTCTGCACGTTCAGGCACTGCGATCCGACATGGAACGAGGTGCCGATCGGCTGCAAACCCAGGTCGCGCGCCCGGTCCAGCAGGCTCAGCGCGGTGGCGACATCGACGCCGAACTTGCCCGCCAGCGGCAGAACGCTGCCGGTGTTGTCGACGGCGAGGCGGACGTAAACTCGCATTCCCGGCGCATAGCGCGCGACCTTCTCGACTTCCTCGATGGAGTCGACGGTCACGGCATAGACGCCAACTTCGTGCATCCGGCGCAGAAAAGGCGGCTGCTTGATGGGGTGACTGCAAATGATTGCGTCGCCCGCCGCCCCTGCCGTCAAAGCGCGATTCAGCTCCGGCTCCGACGCGATCTCGATGCCGCCGCCCAAGCCCACGACCGTCGAAAGGATGGTCGGGTTAGCGTTGGCTTTCATCGCGTAGTCGATGGCGGCGCCGGGGAATGCAGCCTGGAAACGGCGGAAGGTATCGCGGATGCCTGCGAAGTCGATGAACAAAGTGGGGGTCGTCGGAAACGAGTCTTTCACAACGGTGTCCAAACGGACTGTGTCCAACTGGACAAGCTCCTTCTGGCAGACTATGCCCTTTTTCAAGATCAGAACCCGCGCCGCCCGACCCCTTTACATGATCGAAGGCGGTCGTTTGACCGCCCCCGAGGACCATGCGCCGGCTGCACGCGAGTTCTGAATTCCGTTCAGTAACAACAATTATAACGCAGTTTTTTTCAGAGGGACATTAGGAAATTGTTCGACTCTTCCGCGCCGCATGTTATGATCCAGGGCATCAGTGAGAGGAGGGGATCCTATGGACGACAGCAGGTTGATCGACCGCGATTCGCCGGTGATCGCCGCTGCGCCGATTCGGCGTCTCACCGTCGCCCAGTACCACGCCATGATCGAACAGGGCATCCTCACGGAAGATGACCACCTCGAACTGCTGGAAGGCTGGCTGGTCGAAAAGACGACCAAGAAGCCGCAGCACGTTACGACTGCCGAATTGATTGCCGAAGCATGGCGCGCGATCCTGCCGACCGGTTGGTTTGTCCGTCAGCAGGACCCGGTTACCACGACTGACAGCGAGCCAGAGCCGGACGTGATGATTGTCCGCGGCGCCATTCGCGACTATCGCGACCGTCACCCCGCGCCGCAGGAGATCGGGCTGGTCGTAGAGGTCGCCGATTCCACGCTGCGCACCGACCGGCAGTGGAAGGCGCGCATCTATGCCCGCGCCGGCATCCCCGTCTACTGGATCGCCGATGTGAACGGGCAGCAGATCGAGGTGCTGAGCGCACCCGCCGGCGTCGCCGAGGCGGCGGGTTATACGGTCCGCGCCGTCTATGGCATGGGCGAGGCGATCCCGCTGGTGCTGGATGGGCAGGAGATCGGGCGGGTGAGCGTTGACGCGGTGATGGCATAAGGAGATGTGGCGCAGGAGGGGCGGGACTGACTTCGCCGCCAGCGCGATTCAGCCCCCGTGCGGCGGGTAAGAGCAGGCGAGACGAAGGTCAGTGCTTAGTCCGCCTCGACGCCATGATACTCAACCATAAGGGTGCACATCTGCGTGGCATTCGTCCACAGACGATGCGGAATACCCTTTGGCAGCCGAACTCGCTCACCCGATTTCAACGGTGATTGCTCGTTCCCCACGCTGACCATGCCTTCCCCTTCCAGGCAAATGACATCGATCTCAATGTCTGCCGGATGCTCATGAATGGTGCCGTCAAGGTCAAAACGCAGCATAGCCAGCCCCAGGCGGTGTGATTTCATCAGCATCTTCACCGCCACGTTGCGGCACCCCTCGATTGGAAGGGGGGTCCAGCCATCGCGTTGAATTGGCTCTACCTGTATCGTCATTTGTGGAGTCCTCATCAACCTGGAATTGAGGCAGCGCGGGCAAAATCCACCTCATTGCTGTCGCTCTTCTTGCGGGAGAGCCGCCGGCTCTCCCCTACGATCCTGAGGCGCTTCCCTACACTTCCCCCGCCGGCGTATCCAGGAACTCCCGCGCGAACGCCGCGAAGGCGTACACGTCGGCGAAATTGGTCACCATCCCCACCGAGATGCGCATCGCCCCCAGCACCCGCCCCATGACCGCCATCAGGTCGGGCAGCGTCATGCGCTGGTCGGCGGCGAGCGCCGTCTCGATCTCCGCCGCTGTCAAGCCCATCGCCGCCTCGCCCGCGCCGGGGTTGCAGAAACAGCCGGATCGCAGCGAGATGTGATGCCCGTTCGCCCGCGCTTCCACCTGCCGGTAATCCAGAATCGCCCCGTCTGGGTCGCAGAAGTTGTAGGCAATCGTCCCGCCCCGCCCCTCGGTGCTGATCGGTCCATAGATGACCACCGCCGGCGCGCCATTGCTGTGCCGCAGCCCTGCCAGCTGATCCAGCAGCCAGCCAGTCAGGCAGGTGACGCGCTCGTGAATCAGGCGCACGTCGACGGCTTCCAGGTGCTTCAGCCCGATCTCGACGGCGGGCAGGTTGAGATAGTTGATCGTCCCATCCTCGAACCCCTCTGATCCGTCATGGAGATAGTGCTTGTTGGGCGCGACGGTGGCGAGCGTGATCGTGCCGCCGGCGAACCAGGGGCGGCGCAGCCGGGCGATGGCGTCGCGCCGGGCAATCAGCGCCCCGACGCCGGTCGGATAGCCGAACATCTTGTAAAAGCTGAGCGAGACGAAATCGGGCTGCACAGCGCTCAGATCGAGCCGGTTGGAGGGTGCGAAGGCGGCAGCGTCGAGCAGCACATCCCAACCGAGCGCCTTCGCCTTTGCCACCCAACCCAGATCGTGCTGCACGCCGGAGAAATTGGACTGCGCCGGATAGGCGAAGAGATGTGGGTGCGCCGGGTCAAGTGCCGTCAGATTTGCCTCTAAACGGGCGGCGTCCAGGCGCAGGTCGGGCGGAATGACCGGCGTATAGACCACCTCCGCACCGTGATGGGCGGCGAATTCGCGGATGCCGTTGACGCTGTTGTGGTTGTCGTAGGTGAGCAGATATTTGCCCCCCGGCTCGAACGGGTAAGATTCGCCGACCAGCTTGAGCGCCCCGCTGGCGTTGGCGGTGAAGACGACCACGGTGTCGGCGGGATCGGCGTTGAAGTAGCGCAGGACGTAGGCGCGGGCGCGCTCGTCGAGCTGCGTCGCCGCCTGCGAGGTCGGGTTGCTGCTGTGCGGGTTGCCATAGACTCCACCTGCCAGCAGGCGCATGTGCTGTTCGACCTGCGTCATGGCGTACAGCCCGCCGCCGGTGTAATCCAGATAGATTTCACCCAGTTCGTCCAGGCGGCGATACTCGCGGGCGCGCAGGTCGTCCAGGGCGGCGGTGGCGGCATAGGCGGGATAAGCCTGGCGGAAACAGGTGTATTCTTCGTCCAGGCTGGCGAGGGGGTTTTCACGCATCGGGGTCATCGGTCTGTCCTCAAGGCATTTTTTCGCCCTCCATTGTAACAAAAGCGCATGTCCGACGCCCGAACCGCAGTACACGGGAACAGGGCAAACGCATCAGATTTCCCGATGGGGTCACAACAGACATGATGGGTCTTGTAGGGGCGGCTCGTGAACCGCCCGCGATTTCGGGCGCCGCGCGATGCGCCCCTACGACATGTTCTGGTTGCTTATGAGCCAACAATCGATTTTGACGCGATAGCCCTGATGCACGGGCAAGAGTCTGCCGCGAGCAGATGCGCTACAATGAAGGTGCGGTTTTGATCCTTTTACGGTGGTGTGCATGAGTGTGAAGGCATTTGCCGATCAGCGGTTTGTGGTGACCGGGGGAGCCGGCTTCCTGGGGCGGCGGGTGGCGGCGGCGCTGAGCGTGCGCGGCGCGTCCCAGGTGATCATCCCGCGCCGGGCGCAGTATGATTTGCGCGAGCGGGAGGCGGTGCTGCGCCTGCTCGACGACGCCCGCCCGGAGGTGATCATCCACATGGCGGCGGTGGTCGGCGGCATCGGCGCCAACCGGGAGCACCCGGCGGAATTCTTCTACGACAACCTGATGATGGGGGCGCAGCTCCTGCACGAGGCATGGCGCGCCGGGGTGGACAAGTTCGTCACCATCGGCACAGTCTGCGCCTATCCCAAGTTCACGCCCGTCCCTTTCCACGAAGACGACCTGTGGATCGGCTATCCCGAAGAGACCAACGCCCCTTACGGACTCGCCAAGAAGATGCTGCTGGTCCAGGGGCAGGCATACCGTCAGCAGTACGGTTTCAAAAGCATCTACCTCCTGCCCACCAACCTCTATGGACCCGGCGACAATTTCGACCCGGCGTCATCCCACGTCATCCCGGCGCTCATCCGCAAATTCGTCGAAGCCCGCGACCAGGGCGCGGCAGCGGTGACGGCGTGGGGCACTGGCAGCGCCACTCGCGAGTTCCTCTATGTCGATGACTGCGCCGAGGCGATTACCCTGGCGGCGGAGCGTTTCGAGGAACCGGACCCGGTCAACATCGGCAGCGGCTTCGAGATCAGCATTCGCGACCTCACCCACCTGATCGCCGAGATGACCGGCTTCACCGGCGAAATTGTCTGGGACAGCAGCAAGCCCGACGGGCAGCCGCGCCGGGCGCTCGATACCACACGGGCGGCGGAGCGCTTCGGCTTCCGGGCACGGACGGATTTCCGCGATGGGCTGCGCCAGACCATTGACTGGTATCTGGCGAACCGCGCATAAAGGTGCAGCTTTTCGGCGAAAGGAAAGGGTGAGCATGGCGCTTCCTCACAACAAACGCTATACACCGGACGAGTATCTCGCGCAGGATCGCGCTTCGGAGTTCAAGCACGAGTACCTTGACGGCGAGATCTATATGATGGCAGGCGCAAAGCCGAACCATAACATCATCATTCCAAACAGCGCCGCCAGCCTGGTCGGGCAGCTTCGGGATCGTGACTGCACCGTCTACGGCAGCGACCAGCGGGTATCGGTGATCCGCGCCGGGCTGTACGCCTATCCCGATCTGACCGTCGTCTGCGGACCGCCGCTCTACGACGAGCGCGGCGAGACGCTGCTCAACCCGACGCTGATCGTCGAGGTGCTGTCGCCGACGACCGAGACTTACGACCGGGGCGAGAAGTTCCGCCGCTAT
>JAEURA010000146.1 GCA_016789005.1 Anaerolineae bacterium | reverse complement strand
GACCGGTGTCTCAGTGAACGTCGCCGTCGCGGTGGGCGGGACTGCCGTTGCGGTGAACGTCAGCGTGAACAGCGGCTTGGTCGGAATTGGCGTACTGGTCATCGGCGGGGGCGGAGGGATCAGCGTCGCTGTCGCCGTCGGCGGGAGAATCGGCGTGTTAGAGACCGGGGGGAGGGTGATCAGCGGCAGAGTCGGCTGCGGCGTGACGACGGTCGCTGACGGGATGAGGGTCAGCGTCGGCGCGGCGGTCGGGACCGCCGGAAATACCACCGTCGGCGGCAGAGTCGCCAGCAGAGCAACCTGCTCCGTCGCGGTGATCACCACGACCAGCGTCAGCGGTTGGGTCGGCAGGACGGTCGGAGGCAGAATTGCCTCCGTCGTAATCGTCACCGTTGGCGGCAGGGTCGCCGTCGGGGTGCTGGTGGGCGGCTCTGCCGAAAGCGAGCAGCCGACCAGACTCAGCAGCCCAATCGCCAGCCCGGCGCGGAGCGCCCCGGTAGTCATCATCCCTGCGACTGCGCGCAGCAACCGCCAACTGACCCTGCTCATGTGCCGCCGCCTTTACTCTGTCGCGCGTATTTTCAAACGACGCTATGATGTGAATCAGGATGATTATAGTCCGCGATGCGCATCGCGCGAAAAACGTTGAAGAGGAGTCGGGGATGAAAAAGAGTCGCGTTGCACGTCAGGCGCTTCGCTGGGCGAGCCTGATCGGGTTGATCCTGCTGCTGGTGTCGCCCGCCGCTGCACAGGACGCCATTCCCTACAACGGATCGGCTGATCTGGCGGCGGCGCTGGCGTTTGTGCCGGATAACAGCGGTTCACGGTCGTGGACCACCTATGGCGATTATCGCGCGGCGGCGGCATCGCGCGGGATGGAACTGCCGGAGGATTATGCGTCGTTCGCCGCCGAAGGGGCGCCGCTGGTGACGTTCATGCCAGCGGGCGGGCTATCCCTCAGTTTCATCAACAGCTTCGGCGATATGCCCGCCGCGCTGGGTTTTGACTTCTTCACCGTCGAACGGACGCTCACATGGGGTCTGCCGCCTGATCAGGGCATCTATCTGAGCGGGGCGTTCGATGTCGAAGCGGTGCGCGCCGCCCACCTCGCGCGCGGCTTCGTGGAACACGACTGGGAGGGAACGCCCGTCTGGTGTTCAGCGGGCGGCTGTGACGCCGGCGCGCTGGTCGATTTCGCCAACCGCCAGCCTGCCGACATCTTCGGCGGCGACCTGGGGCGGCGCTTCCCCCGCGCGGCAACAGCATCGGTGGTCGTCGGCGCGGGTGTGGATACGACTCTGGCGGATTCGCTGCGGGCAGGGCTTCACGGCGCGGGCAGCTATGCCGATAACCCGCTGGTGGTGGCGGCGCTGCGCGGTCTGGATGGCGAGCACTACCTGCGCGCCGCCCAGTTCGCCCGACCGGATGACTTCCTGGCGCTGGCACTCGACGGCATCGCAGCGGGGGCGAGCGAAGAGGCGATTCGCGCCTACCAGGACGCAGTGCGCGGCGGAGTCGATAACCTGCCGGTGTACAATCTGGCGGTCTTCGGCGACGCTGCCGATGCCAAATCGGAATACGCGCTGATCGTGCTGGTCTACCGCGATGAAGCGCTGGCGCAGGCGGCGGCGTCCGTCCTGGATGAACGTCTGCAGGTCGCCGTTTCCGGGGTGATCGATGCCCCCTGGCGCGATCTGATCGCCGAGCGCGGCGGCGAGATCACTCCGGCGCGGGTGATCGCTGTGCCGGAAGTCGAGCGCGCCGTCGTGCTGATCGCCCTGACCGCGCCGCTCCCCGGCAGCCAGCCCGGATCAGACGGACGCCCGGTGATGTCGGGCGCGCTCTACTCATTGATCCTCAACGCTTTCAGCCGCCGCGACCTGGGTTGGCTCCAGCCTGTATTGTTGAACTGAGCGAGCAGCGCCGCCATCTCACGCCATCTGACGGATCAGCCAGGCGACCACCGCCGCTGCGCTGGCGGCGTCCAGGTCTTGCCCGGGCAGCGCGACCAGCAGCTTGTCGCCATCTGCCGCCTCGATCAAGGACTGCGCCAGCGCGCTGCTCTGCCCATCATCCGGGCGCGCCGCCGCCAGCAGCGGGCGGGGATTGAAAGACGGCATGAGGTTGATCAGTGCCGCGCTGCTCGGTCGGATCAGCGCGGCGGCATCGCAGCGCCGCGATGCAGCGCAGCCGACCAGCGCCGCATCCGCGCCGGCGTCAATGCCGACCACCGCCAGATGTCCGGGATCGCTGGTCTCGCCCAGCGAGGTCAGCATCGAGTCGAAATCGGCGGTGGTCGCCCCGGCAGGAATCGGCGTGACCAGCACGGTCAGACCGGCGTCGCGCAGCAGCGCCGGCAGGTCGCCCCAGTCGGTAGCAGCGCCGCTCAGGAGCAGCACGCCGGGGGTGATGCCGCCCCCCGCTGGAGCGAACAGATCGCCGGGATGCTGATCGCCGTTCGCCAGGGTGATGACGATGGACTGGCTGATCGCGCCGGGGACGCGCGTCCCCTGTTCCAGCGGCGGCAGTTCCGCGCCGCGCGGCAGCGACGCCGCCGTCAGGTCGCTCTGCCCCACGTCGAGCGGCGGCACGCTGGGGATGACCGGCAGAATCACCGGGCTGGCTTCCAGGGTGGGACCGCTGACGACGCGCGTCGGCGTGGGCGAGGGCGGTTCCTGGTCACAGCCGGCAAGGAGCGCCAGCGCGCCGATCAGCAGTACTCTGAGGAGTTTCAATCGTGCACCTTGTCGATATCCTGCGCGCCCAGGCGCAGCTAACGATTCGTAGAGCCTGTCTGATAATTGCCCTTAGTCGCGACGCGCCCGCCGTAACCGTGACGGTTTTTCAGGCAGTGCGGGCGGCTCGCGAGCCGCCCCTACGAGAGCGCTGATGAATTATCAGATACGCTCCAGGACCCGAAACCTAATGATCGGGCAGGGCGCATAAGGTTACAATAGTGAAGCGTCTCACCAGCATCCATCGGAGGTCCTGTGGTGGTGGTCATCTTGAGCGCAGTACGCCGTCTCTCGTTCATCCTGGTCCTGTGCGCCGCGTTCGTCCTGCTGGGCTTCAGCGCCGCGCGAGCACAACAGCCGCCGTCCGCGCTTGTTCCGGGCAGCGATCCTGGAGTCCAGAGCATCCTCTCGCACTATGTCGTCTTTGAGCAGAATGATCAGGGAGCGATCAGTCCGGTGTTCTACCGGCAGGTGATGGTCAATTCGGCATTTTTCGATTCCGCCGGCGAAACCTACGGCGCAGCGCGGCTGACGGACGCGATCCGCGTGTCACTCGTTCAGCGTGACGGGTCCGCCGTCTTCGAGACGACTGCCGACGCCCCGCGATGGGTGCGCGGCGAGTTTCACGGGGAAAGTGTCGGCGCCGAAGCGGCGATTGACGGTCACCGCTTCGCTTCGAACCGCTCCGCCTTCGTGGTGCGCGCGCCGGTTATGCCAGAGACGCGCCTGGTGCTGCGCGACGATGAGGCGGGGGTGTCGCAGGCATTCGATCTGGAAGCGCTCGCCGCCGACAGTACCCTGCCCCTTTTCGCTCCTTCCATCAGCCGGCTCTCGCCGCTGGGCGCGCTCGACGGCGGACCAAGCGCCAACCGCGTCGATCTGCTGATCATGGGCGACGGATATGCTACCGGGCAGGAAAGCCTTTTCAACACCCACGTCTCCGCCTTCGCCGCCGATTTCTTCGGCATCACCCCCTATGCAGAATACCGTCCCTTCGTCAAACTGGCGTCGCTGTTCACGCCATCGCCGCAGTCCGGCGCGGATCACCCGCC
>JAEURA010000318.1 GCA_016789005.1 Anaerolineae bacterium | reverse complement strand
GCCGCCGCGCTGCCTCGCTGGGCACACCGCCGATGATCAGGAACGTCGGAAGCGCTGAACCATCACTCAGCAGGGCTTCGAGCCGGCTGCACGCCGCCGTTTCATCGTCCGGCAGGTCAGCGAACAGCAGCTGTGGGATCGTCGTGTAGGGCTGTGGGAGGGGGTGCTGGTAGCAGACGATGCGGGCGGGCAGCGACTTCAGGTAGGACGACAGCGTGAACAGCAGGACGCGCAGCGTCTCCTGCACGCCGCCCGATGCCAGGATGATCTCGCGCCGACCGGACTTTTCGCCGGTATCGTAATGCAGCCCTTCTTGCTGGCTTTCCAGCCAGGCGCTGAATGCCGTGACGACGCGGTGCGGCGCTTTGGTCGAATAGCCGCCGCGCGGCATGTACGGCGCGCTCTTGTTGATGGCGCGGATCAGAAAATCGAGCTTGGGTCGGTCATCGGCATCCCAAGCCAGATGCGCCATCAACCCATCGGGATCGGTGTCGCGCAGCGTCTCATCGCGGATGTCCAGACCGAGCGCGGTGCGCAGGAATGCCGACGACAGCCGAGGATCCTGGAGCGGGTTGCCGATGTGAAAGTTGATCCGCTCTTCGGGGGGAACCGGCGCCGCCGCCGTCGTCTCGCTGACTTCGGAGACGCGGGCTGCTCGCAGCGGCTTCAGGCGAAACAACGCAGAGGGATCGGTCGGTTGGGACATGTTCGGCGCTAGCGCGTATCGGATAATCGGGCGGTTGGTGTCGCTCGGTGGGCGAGGCTCGCCTCGCCCCTACGGCGGGAATAGTCGTTCGGTACGGGCAAAGCCGGCTTCGCGGCGGCTATGCTTCGTCCGCGCTGTCTGTGCTGTCCGCATCTTTTTGCAGCAGGTTGCGGAACATGGTGAACAGCGCCGATCCGCTGCTGGCGACATCCTGCGGCGTCAGTGAGATGACGGTGCGGGCGTTCTTCAAGCTCTGGCTGGCTTCCGCCAGGCGGGCAGCCTGCGGCGTCAGCATGAGCAGTTCCGGGCTGCTCAGCAGCACATCCAGCTCTTCTTTTTCAAACGCCAGGCGCAGACGACTGCGTTCCAGTTCGTCTTCGATACGGCGGCGTGACAGTTCGGCTTCACTGCTGAACTGAATTTTCTTGAGTTCGGCGCGTTTGAGTTCGAGCGCGTGTTCCATCTCGGCGATTGCTTCGTCGGCGCGATACTTGGCGCGCGCGGCGGAGACGCTGGCGTGATGCTTGAGTTCTTCGGTCTGTTCCAGCAAACGCGCTTCTTCCTGCTGGGAGAGCGCCTCGGCGATCTTGGGATCGATGGCATCAAGCGACTGGACAGCCAGCGAGATCAGCTCGACGCCGAAGCGCTCTTCGATCTCGCCCAGGTGTTCATTGAGATGCTTGAGCACACCCGCCGACGAAACAGCGTTGATGGCGGAACGCTCGGTGTACTCCTTGACCAGCCCTTGCAGCACGATCTTGACCTGATCGACGGCGTGGACGACGGCTTCACCATCCCAGCCGCCGACGCGGATCAGCGCGCCGATGTGGTCGATGGAGGGGGCGGCAGCTCCCACCAGCTTGATACGCACGCCCAGGTTGCCGACGGCGGCGGCTTCGACCGTGAGCTGCACGGGCCAGGTGGTGCGTTTGAGCGGCAGGCTGAAGTGACGCGGATAGAAGGGACCTTTGCGCACCCGGATTTGACCGTTGGCTTCGTAGAGCACGATCACATCCGGCTGGCGGACGCGGAATTCAAACAGCGCAGCCGCAGCCGCGGCGACGATCACAATGCCAATGATGACCAGAATCACTTCCATCGCTTCATGCCTTTAGCGCGCGGGAATGCATGCCTTCACACGTCAATGGGATTGGAGGACAGCAGTTCACGGAGACCTGAACATGCATTGTAGCGCGAAGCCGCCGAGTCTGGCAACGGGCAGGGTTGAGGGGGGCAGGGCAAACGCATCAAAATCGGTTGTTGGCTCATAAGCAGCCAGAACGTGTTGTAGGGGCGCATCGCGATGCGCCCGAAATCGCGGGCGGTTCACGAACCGCCCCTCCAAGACCCAGCATGTCTGGTGTGACCCCATCGGGGAATTTGATGCGTTTGCCCGGTGGAGGGGGGGGATTCGGAAATGGGAGCAGGAGTACGTGGTATTCCGCCGCCGGACATTAGAGATGTCCGGCTATCCCCAAGGACGTGAAAAACCCTCTGGAAGAGGGTTTCGCCGGCGGCGCTCGCGCTGCTTTTGGCGACTCTCCCACCTACGGAACCGACTTTGAGTCGGTTTCATGCGCCTTTGGGGGTAGCCGGAGAAGTCTATTCTCCGGCGGCGCACTGGCGACAACGGCGTGGTTTCGAGCCACGACACTTCTTTTTCAACAGAATCCCGCGATGCGCCCGAAATTTCCGATGGTTCACGAACCGTCCCGCCAGGACGCATCGTGTCTGTTGTGAACCCACCGGAATACTTGATGCCAAAAGGGGTCAGGAAAAGGTCAGGTAACCGCGCTCCGCCGCTGAATTGTCTCGTATACTGCTGACTATATGGGCGCAGCACGGAGAGCCAGCGATGCAGCTAACGCCAGGGCAACACCTCAAGGGCTACGAATTACGTGAACGGTTGGCTGCCGGCGGCTTTGGCGCTGTCTATCGGGCGTATCAGACCAGTGTGGGGCGCGACGTGGCGATCAAAGTTATCCTGCCAAATGTCGCCAACCAGCCCGATTTCATTCGCCGCTTTGAAATCGAAGCGCAGCTCATCGCCCGCCTGGAACATCTGCATATTGTCCCGCTGTACGATTACTGGCGTGATCCAGACGGCGCCTATCTCGTGATGCGCTGGTTGAAAGGCGGAACGTTAGCCGATGCACTTCAGCGGGGCGCGTTTGATCTCGAAGCCGCGCTCCTGCTGACGGACCACATCACCGCGGCGTTGGAAGCCGCGCATCGCGGGGGCGTGATACACCGCGACCTCAAACCCGCCAATATCTTCCTGGATGAAGATGGCAATGCCTATTTGGGCGATTTCGGAATCGCCAAAGACCTGACGAATTCCAACGCGGCGAATACCGCCGACGATGCCATTCTGGGGACGCTGGACTACATCTCGCCGGAGCAGGCGCGCAGCGAACCGATCACACCCCGCACCGATATTTACAGCCTCGGCGTCGTCCTGTACGAACTGCTCACCGGATCACACCCGTTTCCGAACGTCACTTCGGTGGAGCGGCTGTACAAGCACCTGAACGAGCCGCTGCCCTTGATCGATGATCCTGACCTTCCAGCGGGCATCAACGACGTCATTCAAAAAGCGACCGCCAAGGACCCCGCCCATCGTTTTGCCAGCGCTGCAGAGCTGGCAGCAGCCTTTCGCGGCGCATCTGCTATCTCTGGCATGATCCCATCGGAGAATCCCGTCGAAATGCTGACCCTGCGTGAGCAGGAGATTCTGCATCTGATCATTCAGGGACTGCCCAATAAAGAGATCGCCCAGCGGCTCACGGTCACGGTCGGGACGGTCAAATGGTACATCACCCAGATCTACAAGAAACTGCATGTTCGCAGCCGTGTTCAGGCAATCGTGCGCGCGCGCGAACTCGATCTGATTCGCACGGGTTCGCAAGCAGAGGATCCGCCGACTCTGATCGGTGCGGTGGCGCTGCCGACCAGCGCGCTGCAGGTGCAGAACCCCTATAAAGGGCTGCGCGCCTTCAAATCCGCCGATCACGAGGATTACTTCGGTCAGGAAAAGCTGATCGAAAAACTGGTCAGGCGTCTCAGCGAGACGGGCGAAAACAGTCACTTTTTAGCCGTGATTGGACCGAGCGGCAGCGGAAAATCGAGTCTGGTCAAAGCCGGGTTGATCCCGGCGCTGTGGCGCGGTGCAGTCGCCGGTTCAGAACGCTGGTATGTGGCAGAAATGCTGCCCGCCGACCATCCCCTCGATGAACTGGAAGTCGCGCTCACCCGGATCGCCTCAAATCAGGCGCACAATCTGCGCGAGCACCTGGAGCGTGACCGTCGAGGACTGCTGAGGGCGGCGCAGATCGTGCTGCCCGACGACGGCGATCTGCTGCTGCTCATCGACCAGTTTGAAGAAGCCTTCACGCTGCTTGAAGATGAAGCCGCCCGCGTCCATTTCCTCGACCTGATTCATACAGCGGTGACCGAACCCCGCAGCCGCGTGCGCGTCGTCATCACCCTACGCGCTGACTTCTATGATCGTCCGCTGCAATACCCCGACTTCGGCGAATTGGTGCGCAGCCGCATGGAAACGATTCTGCCGCTGTCGGCAGAAGGGCTGGAGCGCGCTATCGCCCGTCCCGCCGAGCGTGTCGGCGTGTCGTTTGAGACGGGCTTGATCCCGTCGATCATTCAGGAGATCCATTACCAGCCCGGCGCGCTTCCCCTGCTTCAGTATGCGCTGACCGAATTATTTGAACAGCGGCAGGGGCGCGTGATCACGCATGACAACTACCGCGCGATCGGCAAGACGACGGGCGCGCTGGCAAAACGCGCCGAAGAAATCTACCTGGAGCTGGATGCGAAACAGCAAGCCGCCGCCCAGCAGATGTTTCTGCGCCTGGTCACGCTCGGCGAAGGCGTCGAGGATACGCGGCGGCGTACGCTGCGATCGGAACTCTCGGCAATAGCCGCCAACAGCGACGAGATGGACGAGATCATCGACATGTTCTCGGCGTATCGGCTGCTGTCACTCGATCACGATCCGGCGACCCGCTCCCCGACCGTCGAAGTCGCGCATGAGGCGATCCTGCGCGAGTGGGAACGCCTGCGCGGGTGGCTGAATGCCAGCCGTCACGAGATTCGTTTGCAGCGGCAGTTGGCGACTGCGGTCACGGAATGGCACGCGGCGAAGCAGGAGAACAGTTTTCTGCTGCGCGGCGCTCGGTTGGAGCAGTTCGAGAAGTGGTCGAACGAAACGCAGATTGCCCTGACGCCGGACGAACGCGCCTATCTCACTGCCAGCCTAGCACAGCGCCAAACCGAACACACGCTCGAACTCGCACGGCAGGAACGGGAACGCCAGCTCGAACGGCGTTCGCGCACCTTCCTACGCAGTCTGGTCATCCTCCTGGCATTGGCATTCATCAGCGTGATGATCTTCGCGCTGTTTGCCCTGGATCGCGAAGCCCAGATTCAGGACGCTTACGCCACCAGTCAAGCTAATCTGACGCGGGCAGAGCGTGAAGCAGAAGTCAACCACAGCCTGGTACTGGCGAACGCTGCCGAAGACGAGCAGGAAACCGGCAGCACCGAACTGGCGCTCATGCTGGCGCTCGAAGCCTATCGCATCCCTGATCCGCCCGCCGAGGCTGAACGGGTACTGCGTGCCGTCGCTGATGCTCCCGGCAGTCGCGCGATCCTTGCGGCGCTCACGACTCAGGTCAATGCCGTCACCATCAGCCCGGATTCGCAGTTGATGCTGGCGGCGGGCTGTGCCAGTTTGCAGGGTGAACGCTGCACATCAGGCGAGATCGTCCTGTTTGATGGGCAAACCGCTGCCGAAATCCAGCGTTTCAACGGTCACACGGATACGGTCACCAGTGTATTGTTCACGCCCGACGGTCGCGGGGTCTGGTCGGCTTCAGCCGATGGCAGCATCGCCTTATGGGATATCACCGGAGATGCACGCATCATCCGGCAGTACGATCTCGATCTGGGGGGAGTGCGGCAGATCGCGCAGAACGCCGATGGGACGCTGCTGCTGGCGGCGACCGAAAGCGGCGTGATCGCCGTGATCGATGCGACGGCGGGGACGATCCTCCGGCGACTGGAAGCGCATGAAGGCAGCGTGAACGCGGTCGCCTTCAGCCCGGATGGACAGCAGGCGCTTTCCGGCGGTGCGGACGCACAGGTGATCCTGTGGGATGTCCAGACGGGCGACATTGTGCGCCAGATAGTCGGGCATACGGGTTCCGTCCTCGCTCTCGCCTTCCATCCAGACGGACTCCGGGCAGTGTCGTGCGGCGAAGATTTCGCTGCGCGCCTCTGGGATCTCGAAACCGGGGAAGCGTTGCAGCAGGTCAATGGCGCGACACTGATGCAGTCACTCGCCATCCAGCCAGATGGAAGCAACCTGGTTGTGGAATTCGGTGGCAGCTTGCTCAGTAAGGATTTTGATCGATGGAGCGATACAGGCTATCTGATGGTCGATCCGACGGGCGGCGTGAATACAGGGAACTATGATGCCACCGCGCTCGCCTTTGCCCCCTCCGGAGAATACCTGCTCAGTGGGCTGCAAAACGGCGAGGTGATCCTATGGACGATGACAGCTGATCACATCACGTATCGTTATTCCGATGCTGCGACCAGCTCGGGGTTTGCTGCCTTTGATCTGCGGGCGGACGGGCGGCGCATGGCTGCCGGGACCGTCGACACCGGCGAGGCGCTTCTGTGGGATGTCGATCCGCAGTCGCCGAGCAACGGCACGATCCGCACCCGGCTGCCGGGGCACCAGGGGATGGTCTTCCCCGTCGTCTACAGCCCGGACGGAACGTCCCTACTTGTCGGTTCCGGCGACTGGTTTGGCGGCAGCCCTGCGAAAAGCTTCAACTTATGGAATGTGGATGAGACCTCGCCGGACTACGGCACAATCGTCCATTCCTTCGAGGGCTTGCAGTTCTATCCGCGCGCCTTCGCCTTCACGCCTGACGGTCATTACATCCTCGTGGGCACGCAGAATCTGATTGGCGAAGGCGAATTGGTCATGTGGGACGCACGCACAGGGGAACTTGTCGCCCGTCTGCAAACCGGTCAGGATGTGTCGAGCATTCTCGTCTCAGCCGATGTTCGGCGCGCACTGACTGTTTCCGCGTTTATCACCGGAATCACCGAGTGGGATATCGACCCGGATTCGGCGGATTTCGGTCAGGCGGTGCGGGTGATCCCGACCGAGAGCGTCGCTTATGATCTGGAGTGGGGTCCGACTCCCGCCACCTTCTTCCTCGGCGACCTGAGCACGACCTTGCAGGAACGCGATTATCAGACTGGTCAGGTGATCCGGTCCTTCAGCGGCAGCGGAACGGCGGGCATGTGGGCAATTGACTTGAGCACCGATCAGCAGCAGGTCATCACCGGCGGCGATAACGGCGAGATTATCCTGTGGGACTATCCGTCCGGGCGCGAAATCTGGCGCGCGCCCCGTCAATCGAGCTACGTCCCGAGTCTCTTCTTCCGCCCGGATGGAAGATCTGCCGTCTCCATGACCTTCCCTGGTCTTCCTATTGAGTGGAGCGTCGCACAGCCCGGCATGAGTGAACTGCTCAGCTGGATCGGGACCCATCGCTATCAGCGCGACTTCACCTGTGCAGAACGGTCGCAGTATCAGATTGAGCCGTTGTGCGCGGAAAACGGAGGCACTCCATAACTCCGATCCTCCTGGCGTAACCACACACTGATTTATCCAGCAGACGACACCTTTTGGTCATTGTCGGGGCAGATGCGCCCCGTGCAAGGATACTACTTACCCAATTCAAGGAGCGACACCATGCAGCACCAATGGAATTCGGATCGACTGAACGGGAAGTGTCGCGGGTTCGCGCGGATAGTCTTGCTGATACTGGTCCTGCTGGTCTTTGGCGTGACCGTGACATCGGCACAGAACGAGGGGGCACAGCTGCGCGTCGGACATTTCGTCTTCGACGCGCCCGCCGTCAACCTCTACATGAATGGGGAGATCGCGGCGGGAGCCGATGGCACACCCACGCTGTACGGCTCAATGACGCTGCCCACACAGTACCTCGACCTGGAGGCGGGAACCTATAGCTTTGCAGCGACCGCCGAGGCTGAACCGCTGGAATCGGCGCTCGTCGAAGCCGAGGCGTTGACACTGGAAGCTGGACACCGATATCTGCTGGCGGTGATGGGGAATGTCTCCGCCGATGATCTGCACTTCGCGCTGATTGACGAAACGGCTGCCCTTGCCGAAGCGGACATCACCTTGAGCGCAGTTTCGATCATCGTCAATAACCTCGCCGGCGTTTCGACGATAGATGGACTCTTTGACGGCGACCTATTCTTCGACGATCTCGCTTACGGTGACTATTTCGTCCTGCAAGACGCAACTGAAGGCAGCGGCACACTCATCATCGCCGACAACAATCCTGAGGCAGTGATTCTCGATGTCCCGGAAGCTGTGGGCAGCCCGGCGCACTTCTTCGCCGTGTTCGTCTTTTCGGGGACATTTTCGGGGGCGATGTGGGATGGTTACACCGCACTGTACACCGGGCAGTTCGAGGGCGAACTCACCATCCTCGATGGTGGACCGATCGCTGTCGGTGAGGCGCTGCCGGTCGAGTTCACCGATATGGGACAGCGCGTGCAGTTCACGTTGACACTGGATGCGCCCGCCGTCCTGGACATTGTTCAGTCAGGCGAGGCGGGATTGGATGCCTTTGCGCGGATCTACAGCGCGGCGGGCGATCTGCTCTACGAGATTGACGAGCTGTCGATGGACGACAACGGCGACGGTGTTTTCGATGCGGGCTGGAATGGATTGTCGCTGGATGCTGGGACTTACATGATCGAGGCGGCGACCTTTATCGACATCGGCACAGGCGCGTTCACGCTTTCGGTGAGCGCGTCGGGCTAGTTTGCGCGCGCTGAA
>JAEURA010000313.1 GCA_016789005.1 Anaerolineae bacterium | reverse complement strand
GGAGATGAGTTGGGATGTAGCTGATGATCGCCCCGAAGAAGATACGACCGACGGTGAAGCTGCCCCAGTAGAAGCTGACCCAGAAGCCGGCGGTCGCCTCAGGGATGCCGCGCGACTGGCTGTAAAGCGGAAACATCCACTGACCCGGCGACGTTTCCATGCCGGCGTAGAAGAAGAACAGCGCTACGCCGAACCACACCGCCGGGACGCGCAGGGTCTCGCTCAACCGGACGCGACTGTCCCCGTCGGCGTGCGAAGCCTGCGCCGCCATCGCCCGCCACCGCCCGCGCATGAAGAAGAATCCGACGGTGACCAGCCCACAGACGCCGGCGATCAGATAGAAGGCGGTGTGCCAGGTCTGGTCGTTGTCCAGCAGTGCCGTGATGATCAGCGGCGATGCCGTCGCGCCGACACCAAAACAGGCATGCAGCCAGTTGAGCGTGCGCTGGCTGTGGTGCTCGGCGATGTAGGCGTTCAAGCCGGCGTCGATGAAACCGCTGCCGATGCCGAGGATGACGAAGAGCGGGATCAGCAGCCAGAAGACGCCGAAAGCGGCAGCGGCGGCAATGCTCAGCGTCACCATCACGCCCCCAGCCAGCACGGTCCAGCCGATACCAACTCGTCCGGTCACTGAGCCGGTCAGGAAGCTGCTGCTGAGATAGCCGAGCGTCGAGGACGCCAGCAGCACTCCCACCGTGGCGAGCGACTGCCCGAACTCGACATGCATAGGCGTCCAGGCGATGCCCAGAAGGGCGGAGGTCGATGCCATGCCAAGGGCGATGAAGGCGAGATAGGCGACGAGGATGCTGATCAGCTTGTTTTGCTGAGATGTGGACGGGTGAGCGTTTGTCGTCATGCAGAATCCCGGTGGGGTAGAAACGTTCCGATAACTTTAACAGAATCGTCTATGCCACAGGGAGTCCATTTTGGACTGCTGTAAGCGTGTGTGGCTATTTGAAAGCGCTGATCCCGAATGCCTGCGGCACGGGTACGATCCGCTTGAAGCCGGCAGCCTTCAGCCGTTCCGCCACGCCGCGTGCAATGCGCGCGCCGAACTGGCTTTTGAGATCGCCAACGTAATGGAAGAGCCGCCCCTGCGGCGTGAGGATGCGCGCCAGTTCGTGGTAGTAGGCTCCAGAATAGAGGTCGCCGGCGAGCTGCATCGTCGGCGGGTCGTGCAGGATGCAGTTGAAGACGCCATCGGCGCAGGACTCGACGTAATCGAAGCTGTCGCCGACGACGCGTTCGATCTGCTGATGCGTGAAGAGTTCGCGCGACCAGGGGTTCTGCTCGGCGACTTCCACGACAGCTGGATCGAGTTCTATCGTCGTGACGCGCGCCCCGGCGCGTGCCGCCTGGATAGCGGTATAGCCCAGTCCCATCGACGTGTCCAGCATTCGCCCGGTCGGCCGCATCGACTTGATCTTCTCCATCGTGTCGCGCTGCGGATCGGTGTCCTTGATGCGGTGCATGGGGAAACCGGCGATGAGCAGCGTCGGCGCGCCGGTCGTCGGCATGAGCGAGCAGTTTCGGTTGGTCACCGGCGAGAATACCTGTATCTTGCGGAGTCTGCCGTCCTCCAGGGCGAAGCAGGCGACCTCGTCGTCTGCGATGGCTTCGGCGTCCGCCCAGGTCAGCCGTTCGCCGTCGGCAAACACCACGCCTTCCGGGCTGAGCGAAGCCGGGACCTGAGTCAAGCCAAGATCGGTAGAAAGGGAAACGCCACCGCCGTGTTCCTGTGCCGATTTCTGAAAGGAACGCAGCAGCGGCGTAATCTGGACGTGAGAGAGGACGATCACGGGTTATTGGATAAGTACACGAGCATTTTCCGTCGCCCAGAAGACCATGACCTGATCGCCGACTTTGAAGGCGATGTCCTTGAAGTTGCCGAAGTTCTGTTCACGCACGATCAGCGTCGAGTTTTCGCCGATGCGCACGGTGTAGCGCGTGTCGGTGCCGATGTAGTTGGAGAAGATGATCGTGCCGGGGACGAAGGTTCGATCTTCTTCCGTCTCGATGGCGCTCATCACCTCGGCGGTGGAGACGCGGGCGTTCAACCCCTGGTCGGTGGGCGGGCTGATGTGCACCAGGGTGACTTTTTCCGGGCGGATGGCGACCGTCACCGACGAATTCATGGGAGTATCTGCCTGATCGGGAGTCGCTTCGACCTCGACGCCTCCGGGCAGCATGACCGTCGCCTTCTTGCCGTTGATCGCCGTCAGTTTGCCTTCGATGAAGTTCGTCTCGCCGATGAAGTCGGCGACGAAACGGCTGTGGGGGGTCTCGTAGATTTCATTGCCGCGCCCAACCTGTAAGACCTTGCCGCGATCCATGACGGCGATTCGGTCGCACATGGTCAGGGCTTCCTCCTGATCATGCGTGACGTAGACGAAGGTCATGTTCAATTCTTCCTGCATCTGCATCAATTCGTACTGCATCTCTTTGCGCAGCTTGAGGTCGAGCGCGCCGAGCGGTTCGTCCAGGAGCAGCACGGCGGGCTGTTTGACCAGCGCACGCGCCAGCGCCACGCGCTGCTGCTGTCCGCCGGAAAGCTGGCGGGGCTTGCGGTCGAACTGCTTGAGGCGCACCATCTCCAGCGTGGCGGCGGCGCGCTGCCGCGCTTCCTGCTTGTTGACGCCTGCCATCTCTAACCCGAACATGACGTTTTGCAGCACGGTCATGTGAGGGAAGAGAGCGTAGTCCTGGAAGACGGTGTTGACGGGGCGGTGAAAGGGAGGAACACCCTGAACCGGCTTGCCGCGCAGGATGATTTCGCCGGAGCTTGGCTCTTCGAAGCCGGCGATCATGCGCAGCGTGGTCGTCTTGCCGCAGCCGCTCGGACCGAGCAGCGCGAAGAATTCGCCCTCATAGATTTGCAGGGAGATGTTGTCCACCGCTCGCACGGGTTCTTCGCCACGCCGCGCAGGGAATTCCTTGACCACATTCTTGATTTCGATGCCTACCTGCTGCATCCTTGCACCCCTATCGCTGTCCAAGACATGGGGCGGCAAGACGATCCTGCCGCCCCGATGGTCCGCACATACCGCCGACGCTACCTTCCGAGCAGAATCTTCAGCTCGTCCCAGGCATCGTTGTAGCTTTGTTCAACATCCGGGCGCTCTTCGACGAAGAACAGGCGCTCTTCGGTGTCAGCGCTGGGGTAGATCGCCTGGTTGCCCAGCAGTTCGGGGTCGATCAAGCCGCCGTCAATGGATGCCATGTTGGGCGAGCCATAGGCGGTGTAGTTGCTGATGTCCGCCCCGACCTTCGGATCGAGGATGTAATCCATGAACACGTGCGCGAGAGGCGCGTTCGGCGCACCGACCGGAATCGCCATATTGTCCGTCCAGGTCGGCGTCCCTTCTTCGGGGATGACGTATACGTAATCGTCGCACTCGCATTCCGCCATGACCTGGAAGATGTCGCCGCTGAATTCGACGGTGATGTCCACATCGCCGCGCGCCAGCATCGCCTGACCGTCGTCGGCGGCGATTGCCACGACGTTTGCGCCCTGAGCGACCAGATAGTCACGCGCCTGGGCGATTTCATCCGGGTTGTTGGAATTCGGTTCATAGCCGAGCATCAGCAGCCCAATGCCGAACATCGAACGCAGGTCTTCCAGCCACGCCACAGGACCCTGATAGGCGAAAACCTGCTCCCAGCTGGTGATGTCTTCGCCGACCTTGGTGCGGTTGTAGCCGATGCCGATAGTGCCCCACTGATAGGGCAAGCTGTAGGTGTTGCCGGGGTCGAAACCCTTGTCCGTGAAGACCGGGTTGAGGTTGGCGATGTTCGGGATCTGGCTGTGATCCAGCGGCATCAGCAGCTCGCGACCAATCATCTGTGACACCATGTAATCGGTCGGGAAGATCACGTCGTAGCCGGGATTGCCCCCAGCCAGGCGCGCCAGCAGGGCTTCGTTGCTTTCAAACACATCGTAAATCACCGTGACGCCGCACAGCGCTTCAAAATTGCTGATGGTGTCTTCTGCCACATAGGTGGACCAGTTGAAGACGCTCAAAGTCTGCCCCGCGAACCCTTCCGGGCACGTCCACGAGGTCATCTCGTCCTGCGCGCTCATCGACACAGGCAGGGCAGCCAGCACAACCAGACACAGGAGCAAGACCAGTTTACGCATTTGTCCTCCAATAGAGAGTGTTCAAGCAGAACCAATCTGCGCGGCAGAGAATCGATTCTTCGGCGCGGGCGGCGCCGCTGGATCGCAGACTGAAAGACCCTGATGCGCTGGACACACTACCCACGTCCGGCATTGCGCCCTTGCAGCGCCATCGATATGCCGATCAGGACGGTGGAAGCGAGGAGCATCAGGGTAGACAAGGCGTTGATCTCCGGCGAGACCGAAAGCTTGATCAAGCCGTACACATAGACAGGCAGCGTCGTCGTGCCGGGACCTGAATTGAAGAAGGTGACGACGAAGTCATCGAGGGAAAGGGTGAACGCCAGAAGCGCGCCGGAGATGATGCCGGGCAGGATGAGCGGGAAGGTCACCCGCCAGAACGTCCGCCAGGGGTTTGCGCCCAGGTCGCTCGCGGCTTCTTCCAGGTGCGGGTTCATGTCGGCGAGTCGGGCGCGCACGACGATGGCGACGTATGAGATATTGAACACGACGTGCCCGATGATCACCGTGCCGATGCCCGGACTCAGGCGCACGCCGGTGGTCGTTCCGACGAAGTCGAAGATGGCGCTGAAGAACAGCAGCAGCGAGACCGCCTGGGTGATTTCCGGGATGACGACCGGCAGCAGCAGCAGACCGTCTACCAGGCTTTTGCCGGGATAGTTGCCGCGGACCAGGCTCATCGAGACGGCGGTTCCGATGACGGTGGCGATGAGCGTCGCGATGAGCGCCACGACCAGGCTAGTGCCCAGCGCGCTGAGCATCAGCTCTGTGGAGAATCGCGCTTCCGCGCCGACCGCGCCGCTGAGGATGTTGCCGTACCAGCGCAGTGTGAATCCGCGCCAGGTGGCGACCGAACGCGAGTCATTGAACGAGAAGACGACCAGCACGATGATCGGCGCCCACAGGAAGAAATAGGCGAAAAGCGGCTCCAGGATCATGCCGATCTTGCCGGCTTTGCGCACCGTCAGATCGCGGCGAATCCGACCCTCGTCGATATGTATCGCCATGCTGCGGGTTGCCATCAGCTCGTCCTCCGTCCGATGCGGGAGTAGACCACCAGACCCAGGATGACGACGATCATCATCACGATGGACGCGGCAGAACCCAGGGGCCAGTTGCCTGAACCCCGGAACTGTCCGGTGATCAGATTGCCGATCATGATGCCCTGAGTGCCTCCCAGCAGATCAGGCGTGATGAACGACCCGATGGCAGGAATGAAGACGAGGATGCACCCGGCGATCACGCCGGGAAGGGTCAGCGGCAGGACCACGCGCAAAAAGGTGCGCAGGTCGTTTGCCCCCAGATCATAGGCGGCTTCGACCAATCGGAATTCAAAGCGCTCGACCGAGGCGAAGATCGGCAACACCATGAAGGGCAGGAATCCGTAGACCAAGCCGAGCAGGACCGCAAAATCGGTATTGATGAGCGCCAGCGGTTCGCTGATCAAGCCTAAGCCTGTGAGCAGCCCGTTGATGGTCCCTTCCGTCCCCAGGATGATCTGCCAGGCGTAGGTGCGCACCAGGAAGTTGGTCCAGAAGGGGAGGATGACCAGGAAGAGCGCGACGTTCTGCATCTGCTTGCTTTTGCGGGTGCTGATGAAGAACGCCAGCGGGTAGCCCAGCACCAAGCAGATGATCGTCGTAAGGAAGGCGATCCAGAGCGAGTCGAACAGGACCGGGCGGAAGACCGGACCCAGGATGCGCTCATAATGTTCAAGGGTGAGTGGGAGGATCAGCGCGCCGCGCTGTCCGCGCGTCAGGAAGCTGACCACGAACACAATCGCTACCGGCAAGATGAAAAAAAGCACGAGCCAGATCAGCGCCGGAATTGCAAGCGAAAAGCCGCGTCTGCGCTCGCGTGAAGAATACCCACCAGAAGACGAGAGATCGAAGCTTAATGCCACAACGTCCCCCGATCAGCACATTGATCCGGCGTCCAAACACAAGGGCGCAATTATAACAGTCCCAGATGTGGGCGCAATGCAAAATGTTGGCAATCTGGAACGGGTTTTTACTCCCACTCAATCGTGCCGGGCGGCTTGCTCGTCACGTCGTAAACGACCCGGTTGACGCCGTGTACTTCGTTGACGATGCGGCTGCTGGCGCGCGCCAGCAGGTCGAAGGGCAGGCGCGACCAATCGGCGGTCATGAAATCGTCGGTCGTCACGGCGCGCAGGGCGATCACCTCTTCATAGGTGCGGTTGTCCCCCATAACGCCAACGCTCTTGACCGGCAGCAGCACGGCGAACGCCTGAGATGTGCCGTGACGCAGCAACCCAGCGAGATCCAATTCTTCGCGAAAGATGGCATCGGCATGGCGCAGTGTCTCCAGGCGGTCCCAGGTGATCGGACCCAGGCAGCGGACCGCCAACCCTGGACCAGGAAACGGCTGGCGCCACACCAGCGCGTCGGGCAGCCCCAACGCTGTGCCAACGGCGCGCACCTCGTCTTTGAAGAGGTCGCGCAGCGGCTCGACCAATTCGAAGTTCAGGTCTGGCGGCAGCCCGCCGACGTTATGATGGCTCTTGATCACCTTGGAGCTTTTGCTGCTGGCGGCGCTTTCGATCACATCGGGATAGATCGTCCCCTGGGCGAGGAACCGCACGCCTTCGCTCGCCAGATGCCGGGCTTCGGCGCTGAACACGTCGATGAACAGCCTGCCGATGACCTTGCGCTTGGCTTCCGGCTCGGTGACGCCCTCCAGCGCGCCGAGGAAATCCTCGGTGGCGTCGACGGCGGAAAGGTTCATGCCGCGTTCGCCCCGGAAGATGCGCACCACCTCACCGGCTTCGTCCCTGCGCAGCAGTCCCGTGTTCACGAAGACGGCGATCAGCTGATCGCCGATAGCGCGCTGCAAGAGCGCCCCGGCGACTGCTGAATCGACACCGCCGCTCAGCGCCAGCATGACCCGCTCTCCGCCAACGCGCGCCCGAATCTGCTCTATGGAATCCTCGATGAACGCCAGCGGCGACCATTTCGCCGTGCAGCCGCAGATGCCAAAGACGAAGTTGCGCAGCAGATCGACACCCTGTGGCGTATGCACGACTTCCGGGTGGAACTGCACGCCGTAGAGTCTGCGCGCCGTGTCGCCGATGGCGGCGTAGGGCGAGTTTTCGGAGCGCGCCAGGGGAGCGAAGCCCTCCGGCAGTTGCTCGATGCGGTCCCCGTGCGACATCCAGACCGCCATGTGCTCCGGCAGTCCGTCCGTCAGCGAGTCCGGCGAAGTCAGAATCGTCGCCGACCCATATTCGCGGTGGTCCGACGGCGCGACTCTGCCACCCAGGGCATGGGTGAGCGCCTGCATGCCGTAGCAGATGCCCAGCACCGGAAAACCGGCAGCCGCCAGATAGGCGGGCAGTTGAGGTGCGCCTTCGTCGTAGATGCTGTTTGGTCCGCCAGAGAGGATAATCCCGCGCGGTTCGTGCTGGTGAATCGTCTCGCGCGGCGCGTCGCACGGGAAGACCTCGGCATAAACGCCCTGTTCGCGTACACGCCGCGCGATCAGCTGGGTGTACTGTGAACCATAGTCGAGAATCGCGATGCTGCCGCGCCGCAAATCGTCGGTCACCGGCTACTCCGCAAAGACGATCTTGCCGTCATCCATGCTGGTGATGGTCGCCAGCGCATGCATCGGCATGGTGTAGCCCTTGCTGCGCATATAGTCGCGTCCACCCTCGAAGGTCTTTTCGACCACGACGCCGACCCCGGCAACCCGCGACTGCGCGCCTTCGACGATGCGCGCCAGCGCTCGCAGCGTCTTTCCGGTGGCGAGGAAGTCGTCGATGATCAGCACATCCTGATTCGACGGCATAAACTCCGCCGAGACCAGCAGGTTGACGTCGGTGCCTTTGGTATGACTGGGCGCAGTTTCCAGAAAGACGGGTCCGAACATGGTGATCGGCTTGATCTTGCGGGCGTAGACGATAGGGACGCCGAGCGCCAGCCCGGTCATCATCGCCGGGGCGATGCCGCTGATCTCTGCCGTCAGGATGCGGTCTACCTTGATCCCGGCAAATCGGGCTGCCATTTCCTGACCCATTTGCAGCATCAGGTCCGGGTAAATCTGATGGTTCAGCAGGCTGTCGATCTTGAGAATGCCGCCGCCCAGGTTGCGTCCTTCGGCGAGGATGCGCTGCTTCAACGCTTCCATAGATGACTACTTGCCCTCCGTTTTGCCGCCAGTTTCTTCGTAGACCTCGGCGAAAATCATGTCGAAGCTTCCCGCGGGAAGCCGCCGCAGTTCGCCCCCGGCTTCCTGACCGGCGGGAGAACGCAGCGACTCGTTCAATCGAGCGAAGTCCTCGAAGTAGACTTCGAGGACTCGAAAGAGTGGGGTTTCCCCCAGGGGACTGCCCAGGACCGAATTGACCTGACGCCGCTGAATCAGCGGCATGCGCTCGACCAGCGCGAGAAAATCGTTGTAGACATCCTCGAACTTGCCGGCGTCTTTCGGCTTCATGAAATGGACGACGAGCTTGACCATCGAGCCTCGCTTGCCGTCAATCCCGGTCGCTGCCGCGCAGTATCAGACCGATGACCACGCCGACGATCAGAACGATGGCTAGGATGAGGGTCGAGTTCTTGCGAACTGTCTGTTCGGCGTCCTTGCGGATGTCCTCGACGCTGTGGGTAGAAAGATAAGAAGCCGCTCGTTCCATCTGTTTGGCAACTTCGTCGGCGGTCTTCTGTGCATCCGCGCCGGCGTCGCCCTGCCGTGCCTGCTCGCGCAGCTTCAGCGCCGACTCATTGAGGGATTTGACCATCCCTTTGCGGACATCATCCGCCTTGTGGTGCAGTTCGCGCGCCAGTTCGCTGGCTTCCGCCGCTGCCTGATCGACAACATCCTTCAGATCGGTCTTGAGTTCGCTCACGTCGGTCGGTATTCCGTTTTGTCCCGCCATGATCATCCTCGCTTTCCTGATGCGATAGCCCACGATTATACGCCACGTTGTCCGTTTCATCACCCCGGCATGGTATTATCCTGGTCAGCGCGATGCACGAGAGCGCAGAAGGATGGCTATGCGTCGTTCAAGACTTCTCTACGCAGCGGGCGCGGTGGGCATAGTGCTGCTGGCGGCGCTGCTGTGGCTGGACCTGAGCAATCACGGGCTGGCGTGGCGCGCCGCCTGGTCGCTGACCGGTGAAGAAGAGCCGTTCTCGCAGATGCGCGGCATGATCGAATGGCTGGGCAATGCTTTCCGCGCCATGCCGCGTACCGAGCCATACGCGCCGGTGCGCCACGTCCACGAGTTGCCCTACGGCGTCAACACGTTCTTGCAGCTTGAAGCCGACCCCGCCGTGCGCGAACGTTCGATGCAGATGATCGCCGACGCCGGATTTCGAGTCATTCGCCAGCAGTTCCCCTGGGAAGATATCGAAATTCATGGACGCGGCGACTTCGAAGACCGGCGCAATGTCGATGCAGTCGGCGTGGTGAATGCCTGGGACAAGTACGATCAGATCGTCGATCTGGCTGGTCGCTACGGCATCGCCATTCAGGCGCGGGTCGATACGCCGCCGGCGTGGTCGCGCAGCGATCCGAACGAGGGCACGCTCGCGCCGCCCGATGACTGGGAAGACTACTATGTTTTCCTGCGCCGTGTGGCAGAACGCTACCGGGGGCGCATCCGGCACTATCAGATCTGGAACGAGCCGAACATCTACCCGGAATGGGGCAATAACCCAGTCGATCCCGAAGGCTATACGGCGGTGCTGTGCCGCGCCTACGCTGTGCTCAAGGAGGTCGATCCGAATATCGTCGTCCACAGCGCGGCGCTTTCGCCGACGGTTTCGCTGACCGAACGCGATCTGAGCGATCTCATCTATTTACAGCGGATGTACGATGCCGGGGTGAGCGGCTGCTTCGACGTGATGAGCGTGCAGGGTTACGGTTTCTTCAGCGGACCGACCGATCATCGACTGCGCCCAACCACGCTCAACTATGCTCGTCCGCAGTACATCCGCGATCTGATGATCGTCAACGGCGACGCCGACGTGCCGGTATGGATCAGCGAGGCGGCGTGGAATCCGGTCGGCGAGCCGGATGTGCCGGAGATTCCCGGTAAGGAGAACTTCGGCAGCGTGACCGAAGAGCAGGCGGCGCGCTACATGCCGCTCGCCTATGAGCGGGCGGCGCGCGAGTGGAACTGGGTCGGCGTGATTATGTACTGGTACTGGAAGCGCCCCGACGAGAGTGAGCGCGGTCAGCCTTTCTACTACTTCCGCATGGTCGAGCCGGATTTCACGGCGCAGCCGGTCTACGAGGCGATGCGCGCCTGGATCGCCGATGAGCCGCAGGTACTCTACCGAGGAACGCATCAGCCGACGCACCGCTTCGTCGAGGCTGAAGGGGTCGAAGAAGCGGCGGACGGCGGGCTGTTCCCTATGGCGCTGCGCACGGAGCGCGCGGCTTTCACGGCAGAGGGGACGCACGTGCAGATTCGCTGGCGGGGCGCTGACTCGCTGCGCGTGATGGTCGATGATGGAGCGCCGATGGTCATCCCTGGCGATCCTGATGCCGACGGCTGGACGGAATCGATCATTTATCGGGCGCTGCTGACCGAACCGCATACCTTCGTCGTGACGAGCGGCGCTTCCTTCCTGATCGACAGCATCGCCGTCTTCGACCGCATGAGCGTCCAGCTCACGCCGCCGCTGGCGGCGGTGGCTATGGTGATCGGCTGCGAACTGCTGCTCGTTGCCATCCTGCTGCTGGCGGGGCGGCGATGACCCGCCTGGAGTTCGGCGGCACGCCGGGACGTTCTCTTTCGGTGCTGTGGGCGGCGGCGGCGATCCTGCTCTGCGCGGCGGCGCTGCGTTTCGCCGACATTGGCGCGCAGTCGCTCTGGCACGATGAAGGCAACAGCTATGTGCAGGCGATGCGCGGCTTAGGCGAGATCGCTTTCCACGCCGGGCGCGACATCCATCCGCCCGGCTACTACTGGCTTCTGGCAGGATGGCGGCTGCTGGCGGGGGAAAGCGAGATGGCGCTGCGCCTGCTTTCGGCGTTTGCCAGCCTGCTGACGGCAGCCTTCGCCGCCGCGCTGGGAAAGCGGTTGTTCGGAGCCGTCGCCGGGCTGAGCGCCGCCGTCATAGTGGCGGTCAACACCTTCAGCATCTATTATGCCCAGGAAGCGCGCATGTACGCCCTGCTTGCGCTGTGGACGGCTGCGGGATTCTGGGCGCTGGTGGAGTACTTGCGTCAGCCATCCGCGCAGCGCGCCCTGCTCCTGGCGGCGATCAACACCGCGGGGCTGTATACGCAGTATGCGTTCCCGCTCTTCATGATCGCCCAGGGGGTGGTCGCTTTGGCGGCACTGACCCGCCGCGTGCCTGCCGGCGCAGAGCGCGAAGGCAGAAGGGCGCAGATCACGCCGGTAGTGTGGTATGCGGCGGCGAATCTGCTGACTATCGCGCTCTTTCTGCCCTGGCTGCCCACCGCCTGGGCACAGATCACGACCTGGCCCCGCGCCGCTGATCCCGTTCCGGCACTGCAAGCCTTCGCGGACCTTTCACGCACGCTGATTCTGGGCATCGTGCCGACGCTCAACGCACCGGCAATCGCCGTGATCCTGATGCTGTTCGGCGGGATAACCCTGCCCAGATGTCCGGCATGGCGTTGGCTGCTGCCCATCGCCTGGACTCTGCTGCCTGTCGTCGTATTCGTCGGACTTGGGCTGTATCAGCCCGATGATCGAAAACTGATGCTGCCTGCCCAGGTCGGCGCGGCGTTGTGGATCGGGCGGGGGATCTGGGTGCTGTGGACCGGGCAGGCGGTGACGGTGCGTTCACGCCTGCGCGCGCTGACCGGTCGGAGTGCGCACGGTCCGGCGGTCGGCAGCATGGATGTCATCCTGGGCGGGCTGCGGCTGGCGGCGGCGCTCAGCCTGCTGTGGATGGTGACGGCGCTTTCTGAAGGGTTGGGTGCGCTGCGGACTGACCCGGCTTTTCAGCGGGCGGATTATCGCGGCGTTGCGGCGCAGATCAGCGCCCTGACGCGCCCTGGCGATGCGGTCATCCTCGATGCTCCTAACCAGGCGGAAGTTTTCGGCTACTATTTCGACGAGTCCGCGTCCGTGTATCCGCTGCCTGCCGGGCTGAGCGCCGACGACAATGCCACCCGCCGCGCGGTCGAGCAGATCATCGGCGAGCATTGGCGCATCTTCGCCGTATTCTGGGGTGAGGATGAGCGTGATCCGAATCGTATCGTCGAAAAGACGCTGGATGCGGGCGCGTTTGAGATGCGTGACACCTGGTATGGCGATGTGCGCCTGGTCCAGTACTTGACCCCGGCTGAGCTGACCCTCGCTCTGGAAGTGGATGCCCGTTTTGGCGACTCGATCTGGCTGGAAGACGCGGCGCTCAATGGGCGGGACTTCGTTCAGGACGATGCGCTGCAAATTGAGCTGCGCTGGCGCACCGATACGGCGCTGGACGCGCGCTACAAGGTGTTTGTCCAGCTGCTCAACCCCGATGGCACGCTCGCCGCGCAGCGCGACAGCGAACCCGGCGGCGGTCTGGCGCTGACCACCACCTGGACGCCGGGCGAGATCGTCTCAGACCGTCACGCGCTGGAACTGCCTGCGGAAGCGGGTCAATACACGCTCATCGTCGGCTTATACGCCATCGATGACGCCTCGGCGCGGTTGGTCGTCAATGGGAGCGACAGCATCTCGCTGGGCGTCGTCGATGTTCGTCACAAATAATAGAATAAGCTCTCCTTAATCGCCTGTTCATTTCGTCGGTGTACCATGAAGGTCATCCCAGCGCGCATGCTGCGCTGACTTCCTGAGGACATGACGATATGGCAATTCTGGTCACCGGCGCTGCCGGATATGTTGGTAATAACACCGTCCGCCGCCTGGTGGCGATGGGCAAATCAGTCAAGGCGCTGGTGCGCGACGAGAAGAAGGCGGCGATGCGTTTGCAGGACATCGCCGACAAGGTGACGCTGGTCACCGGCGATGTGACCGACCGCGCGGCGATGAGCAGGGCGATGGAAGACGTCACGGCGGTCATCCACCTGGTCGCCATCCCCATGGAACGCGGCGGCGCGACCTATGAAGAGATCAACTACCAGGGCACCGTCAATGTGGTCGATGCGGCGGTCGCCGCCGGCGTGGATCGCTTCATCAATATGTCGCAGAACGGCGCGACACAGGATCACTTTTCGCGCTTCCTGCGCAGCAAAGGGCGCGCTCAGGCGTATGTCGCCGCGTCGTCGCTGAAGTGGACGGCGGTGCGCCCGTCGGTCATCTTCGGACCGCAGGACGAATTCTTCAACGCCTTCGCCCGGCTGATACGCCTGACGCCGATCATCTTTCCCCTGATTGGCGGCGGTAAGGCGCTTTTTCAACCAGTGTCGGTCCACGATGTGGTGGAGTCGATGGTGCGCAGCCTGGACGATGACGGGACGATTGGGCGTGAATTTGCGCTGGGCGGTCCCGAAGTGCTGAACCTGGGCGAGATCGAGAAGCGCATTCTGAAGGCGATGGGCGAGAGCCGCGCTTTGGTCGGCGTCCCGGTTGGACTGCTGCGTCCGGCAGTGTTCGTCATGGAAAAAACTCTGCCCGGCACGCCCGTCAACCTGACGCTGCTGGAACTGCTGGGCACGCCCAACACGGTGAGCGACAATGCCCTGGTGAGCTATTTCAGGATGGAACCGCGCGCCTTTGCCGGCGACAACATCGCTTACCTGCGCGATGCCAGCGCGAGTTCAGCGCTCAGGCGCTTCTTCACCGGACAGGCGGTCAACTAGTGTACAATAGCTGCCCTGTGCATCGATAAGTACAGAGGCAGTCTGGTGAAACGTGTGCAACTGAGCGCGCTTGTGGCGCTGACCCTGCTGCTGGGGATGCTCGTCATTCCCGCGCATTCCCAGGATGAGACGGTCGCAGTCGGCGTGTATGTTCCGGCGATGACGCTGCCCCCGCAGGCGCGGCTGGAAGGGCTGCGACCGGTCTATCAACAGCTCA
>JAEURA010000293.1 GCA_016789005.1 Anaerolineae bacterium | reverse complement strand
GTCCGGTTGCGCTGCGCCAGGCGGCGCTCAGGGCGCGCGCCAGCGGCTCGGTCTTCAGGATGACGAACAATCCGACGAGGATGAGGATCAAAACGGCGGCACGCCGGCTGATCGACACGCCGCGCAGCACCCGCCAGAGCGCCGCCGCGCCGGCAGCGGCGGCAGCCGTGCCGGCGATCAGCGCTCCCAGGTCCGGGGGGCGCGAAGGGGTGATCCGGGACGTATCCGGCAGGTAGCGATTGAGCGCCAGCAGCAGCACGACGCCGATCAGCAGGGCGGCGGCAAGGGCATCCTGACGGGTCGGAGGCTGCCCCGGCGCGCGGCTCCACCACCAGGCGGCGATGACCAGCCCGATGGAGGCGGTGGGCAGCAGAAAATCGCTGAAGCGGATCGGCAGGCGCGGCTGAAGCAGGAAGACCGCCGCGCCGCCGGCGATCAGCAGCAGCCAGCCGTAGAGACGCTGGGTCAGAAGCCTTGATAGATCCACGTCGGGGCGCTGTCCGTCGTCACGATCAGAAGGGCGATGATCAGCAGGCACAGAGCGAAGGCGATACGGTTCTCGCGCGAGAAAACGGCGGCAATCAGCCGGCGCATCAGGGAGCTTCGCCGCACCACTTCCACTCTCCGTCTTCCTGCACGACCCGGTAAGAGGTCAGAGGGAAGGAGGTCGTCTCCGTGCCGTAGACGGCGACGATGCTGCCGGCGCAGGCGACCACCTCCGACTCGCCGACGCGCGCGCAGGATGCGCCGTCCAGGCGCGCCTCGACCGAACCGAAGGACGCCGCCTGCTGTTCCCAAGCCGACTCCATTTCGCTGCAAATCAGCGAGCGGATGGTATCGGCATTGGCTTTCGCCTTGGCGTCCATGAAGCGCAGCACGACATCCGCTGGGTCGCTGGTCGCGCCGCCGCCGCACGCCGCCAGCAGCAGGAGCGCGGCAGCCGCGATGAGGCGGAGTATCCACGTCCGCTGGAAGATTACCTGGGAGGGTCTGTGCATGGGCTGTCCCTTATCCTTGCGCGTTGGGGTCAAGAAAAATCGTCCGGCGGATTTCGTCCAGCATGCGCAGCGCCAGCAGATTGCGCAGGTTCGCGCCGGAAAACGCCGGGAAGCCGTTATCGAAGCGCAGCGTGTCGGTCCCCCAGTGGTTCATGTGGATGCCGTCCTGCTCCAGACCGAATCCGTCAAGCGGGCGCGACGCCAGCCACAAGTTGATCAGCGGGAGCTGGTAGTCCGCCGCGATCTGGATCACCTTGTTGTTGAACTCGATGGCTTTCCACCAGTTCGGATCGTTGGGGTTGGCGCTGAAGGTGCTCAGCACCGGGATGACGCCCTTCGCCAGCGTCTCTTCGACCAACCGGCGCATCTGCTGGTCATAGGCGACCTCATTGATGTGCTTCACGTCGTTGCCGCCGAACATGATCAGCGCCACGCTCGGCTGTTTGCGCCGCAGCTCGCACTCCAGCGGAGTCTCGCCCTGCTGGCAGGTATCGGGACTCGCCCAACCGGGGTCGAAAAGGGCGTAGGTGTTCAAGCCGATGCGCGCCGCCACGCTCTCTACCTGGGTGGATGCGCCGAAATAGTCCAGCGAGTCCTGCAGGTAGTCATAGGGACCAAGCGCTGCTCCTGGGCGGCTCATCAGCGTCAGGTAGAGCGGGTCGGCGCTCACGCTGTCGCCGATCTTGGTGACGACGTGGGAGTAGTTGCGCATTTCCAGCCCGCGCCGGTAGACGGCGCGCATCGCCTCGCTGATCGGTGAGATGATCGGCGCGCTGTAGAGCGCCCGCAGCGAAGGAGACTCGGCGTTTTCCGGCAGGGCGTCGGCAAGCGCGCTGACCGGGACCTGGCTGAAGCGCAGTTCGGCGCTGAGGTTGAGGAAGCCGCTCACCACCCAGCCGTCCAGGAAAATCGTACCATCTTCGAGCGTCTGCTGTACGCGCACCCAGGTCCCGACGCCGTTGCGTTCGATGATCTGCACCGGGACGCCGGTGCGCAGGCGGGCTTGCGTCGGGTAGGTGGTTCCCGGACCCTGGCGGACGTTGATGTCCTGAAAGGCGCTGGTCAGAGACGGCGAAGCAGGGTCCTGCATCAGGGCGGAGCCGGCAGACGCCAGGAGGATCAGCGTCACGGCAAAAGCGGCACAGAGTCGTTTCATCGGGAGGACTGCCACATGGTATGCGCACTCGAAAGGTCAAGGCATGGAGTCTGCGTGCGATCTGGAACGCCTTCATTATACAGGGTGCGCCAGTCCTGCACAGTGAGGAATGAGGGAAGAGGAGGGAGGAATGAGGAATGAGAAGGGAGGGATGAGACGAACAGGCTGTTCCTCCTCATCCCTCAACTCTCACTCCTCATGGCTCCGCCCTAGTTGTAACCCAGCACGCCGACGACCGATTTCACGGCGTTGGCGCTGATCTCCAGCATGCCCTTCTCTTCGTCGTTGAGCTGCATCTCGATGATGCGCTCGACCCCGCCTGCTCCGAGCACCGCCGGCAGACCGAGGTACAGCCCGCTGTAGCCATATTCGCCAGCGGTCAGCACGGCGCTGGGGATGACTCGTTTCTGATCGCGCACAATCGCCTCGACCATCTCGACCGTGCCGGCTGCCGGAGCATACCAGGCGCTCACGCCGACCAGACCGACGATCTCGCCGCCGCCCTTGCGGGTGCGCGTGATGATCTGCTGGAGCTTGTCTTCGGCGATGAGTTCGCGCACCGGGATGCCGGCGACGCTGGTGTGGCGGGGCAGGGGGACCATTTCGTCGCCGTGTCCGCCGAGGACGATGCCATGAATGTCACGGACGCTGACGCCCAGTTCCATCGCCAGGAAAGCCTTATAGCGCGCGGTGTCGAGCGAACCCGCCTGCCCGATGACCCGGTTCGCCGGGAATCCGCTCTCGTGCAGCGCTACATGGCACATGGCGTCGAGCGGGTTGGAGACGACGATCATCACCGCATCCGGCGAATACTTGGCGGCTTCGCGGACCACTGCGCCGACAATCGCCTGATTCGTCGCGACCAATTCGTCACGGCTGGGGAACGTGCCATCCGGTTTCTTCTTGCGCGGGACGCCCGCCGTGACCACCACCACGTCCGAACCGGCGGTCATGGCGTAGTCATTGCCGCCGCTGATGTTCAGGTCAAACTTCATGACCGGCGCAGCTTCGAACAGATCGAGCGCTTTACCCTTAGCGAAATTGCCGGGCGGGTCACCGGCGATGTCCACCAGGACGACATCGGCGATCTCGCGGCTGGCGATCCAGTGGGCGCATGTCGCGCCGACGTTGCCGGCGCCCACTACCGTGACTTTGCTTCGAGCCATGATTTTCACTCCGTAGACCAAGAAACGAATGCAACAGCGAATTATGGTCAAAACATAGCGCAAACCGCCGCGCCTGGATAGTGACAAGTGACGGTGTTTTGACCTGATCATGAAAATCCCCTCTGGCAGCGCCCTGCCAGAGGGGATTGCGCCTCAACGGTGACTGCCTGCGACCGGTGCAGCGCCTACGAATTCAGCGAGCCGATGTCCCAGTGCGAGGGCGACCGCCACAGCGTGCTGAGCAGCAGACGCCGGATGGCGATCAGCTCGTGCGGCATGCGGTCGTACAGCTTCATGATCATCTCCTCATGCAGCAGCAGCTCGCGGGTCCAGTCTTCGCGATCTACCGCCATGAGTTCCTGGAAGTGCGCCTCGGTGAAGTCTTCCATGCCGCTCCAGTCGAGGTCGGTATAACGTGGCATGCGCCCGATTGGCGCTTCGACGGCGTTCGCCGCGCCGTTGGCGCGCTCGACGATCCAGCGCAGCACGCGCATATTCTGGCTGAAGCCGGGCCACAGATAGTTGCCTTCGGCGTCCTTACGGAACCAGTTGACGCTGAAGATACGCGGCGGGTTGCTGATCTTTCGACCGATGTTCAGCCAATGGTTGAAGTAGCTCGCCATGTGGTAGCCGATGAACGGCAGCATCGCCAGCGGGTCGCGCCGCACGCCCGCCGCCGCATCGAGCGCCGCCGCCGTGACTTCCGACCCCATCGTCGCGCCGATGTAGACGCCGAATGTCCAGTTGAACGCCTGATAGACCAGCGGCACCGTAGTGGCACGCCGCCCGCCGAAGATGAACGCCTTGAGAGGAACGCCTTCGGGATTTTCCCATTCCGGGTCGATGCTGGGGCACTGGCTGGCGGGGGCGGTGAAGCGCGAATTGGGATGCGCCGCCTTCTTGCCGCTCGCCGGAGTCCAGTCGTTGCCCTGCCAGTCGATGGCGTGCGCCGGCGCGGGACCGTCCATGCCTTCCCACCAGACATCGCCGTCATCCGTCAGGGCGACGTTGGTGAAGATGATGTTGGCTTTGAGCGAGTCCATCGCGTTGGGGTTGGTCTTGTAAGACGTGCCAGGCGCGACACCGAAGAATCCCGCCTCAGGATTGATGGCGTAGAGGCGCCCATCTTTACCCGGCTTGATCCAGGCGATGTCGTCACCGACGGTTGTCACCTTCCAGCCCGCGTATTCCGCCGGCGGGATGAGCATGGCGAAATTGGTCTTGCCGCAGGCGCTGGGGAAGGCTGCCCCGACATAGGTCTTGCGACCGGACGGCTCTTCGACGCCGAGGATCAGCATGTGTTCCGCCAGCCACCCCTCGTCGCGACCGAGCACCGAGGCGATGCGCAGTGCCAGGCACTTCTTGCCCAGCAGGGCGTTGCCGCCGTAGCCGCTGCCGTAGGACCAGATCGACCGTTCTTCCGGGAAGTGGACGATGTACTTGCGGTTGACATCGCTTTCGCAGGGCCAGGAGACGTCGCTCTGACCGGGTTCCAGCGGCATGCCGACCGAATGCATGCAGGGGACGAAGTCGTCGCCCGTGCCCAGGACTTCCAGCACTTTGTCGCCCATGCGAGTCATGATCTTCATGTTCACGACGACGTAGGGCGAATCGCTAATTTCGACACCGATGTAGGCGATGGGCGATCCCAGAGGACCCATCGAGAAGGGGATGACGTACAGGGTGCGTCCGCGCATGCAGCCGTCGAAGAGACCGTTGAGGGTCTCGTGCATTTCCTTGGGATTCACCCAGTTGTTGGTGGGACCAGCGTCGTCCTTGTTGAGGCTGCAAATGAACGTCCGACTTTCCACGCGCGCCACATCGGACGGGTCGGAGCGCGAAAGAAAGCTGTTGGGGCGCTTTTCCGGGTTCAGGCGGATGAATGTGCCGCTTTCGACCATCAGGTCGCAAAGACCCTGGTATTCCTCTTCACTGCCATCGCAGAAGACGACAGCGTCTGGCTTGCAGAGTGCCACAGCGTCGCGCACGAACTGCTTGAAGCGCTCGCTTCGGGCGGCATCGGGAAAAACAAGCGTCTCAGGACTGACCGGGCGGATGTCGTTCGGGATAGCCATGCCTGCCTCCAATGAGTTAGGTTCTATCCAAATGGGGTTGAACATGGACAACTATAGCACGGCACGTTCCCATTCATGTCGTGACAGATCACCTAATCATTTGTGCATTTCATCACAAGAATTGGCTAAAGCGAATCGCTGTTGATCCGTCCTTCTTCAGTGAGATGGGCGATGGAACCAATCTGACTGAGCCGCCAGCCGTCCGCTTCCTGGTCGATGAAGGTGATCGAAGTGTTGCCAAAGGCGTGACCGCCGGCGCTCATCTCTTCAGGGAAAAGGCGCAGCAGCAATATCCGAATCCATCCGCCGTGCGTGATGATGGCGACTTCAGGACCCGGTTCGGAAGCCGTCATCTCCTGCCAGAAGGCATGGGCGCGGTCTTGCAGCATGCGGCGCGATTCGCCTTCGGGGAAGACGAAGCCCATGTAGTCGTCGCGCATCTGCCGGACGGCGGTGGGATGGTGTTCAGACATTTCAGCGTAGGTGAGACCCTGAAGCGCGCCGATGTTCAGCTCGCGCAGGCGCGGATCGAGGCGTGGGCGCAGGTTCAGCCGTTCGCCGACCAGCCGGGCGGTTTCGGCGGCGCGCTGCAGATCGCTGCTGAAGATAGCGCGGATGGGGCGCTGCACCAGATGCTCGGCGAGCGCCTGAGCCTGGGCAAACCCGACGGCATTCAGAGGCACGTCCTCCATCCCCTGCCAGCGTCCTTCGATGTTCCAGTCCGTCTGACCGTGCCGGATCAGCAAAACCCGTATACCCACGCCTGCGCTCCATCTTGTGCATCACCCGGAATGAGCGTCACAGTATAGACCGATCCAGAGTCGCGCTGCCAGAATCGCAGGCGTGAGGTTGACGTAAGCCCCGTGCGGCGGCACAATTGAGCCAATTCGAACGTCGAGCCGATGCTGTATGTCGAGGAGCGCAACTCGTGGATAGTCATGGACACCCCAGCCGACAGCCTGTAGCCTTCGGACTAGCTCTTACGGCAGGCGGCGGACTCGTTTTGATCATCATCGCCCTGGCGCTGGGCGTGGTCAACAGCGCCGCTGCTGAAGGAGGCGCGGTCGGCTATCTGTTCGTCACCGGGCTGCTGCTGCTGATCGTCGGCATCGTGATCTGGGCTGCCGTCGTTCGCCCGTTCGAACACTTCGATAACATCAACGAACCGAAAGACACGGGTCACGGACACGGCGCGCATGAGGCGCACAGTGAGGACCTGCTGCTGCCCGAAGGCATGCAGCAAAGCCTGCCGTCGGGCGAAGGAAAAGCTGCGCTGCCCGCCGCCGGCGGACACGCCCACTGAGGACAGCCCCAGTCGGCAGACCTGTCGCGCTCTGGGGCGCGACGATCTGCGGTTGAGTCGCTATGGCGCGCCCGACCATCCCTGAACGCCAGCCGATCGGCGATGGCTTCGCCGGTTTCGTGGTGAGCATCGAAGGAACGCAGGCGCTTGCTGCTGCGCCGCCGCCGGACTGCACCGTCCTGGCGAGCGGCGCGTTCGTCATCCGCTATGGGCTGCGGCTGCTGGGCAAACCGCACCTTTCTATCGTGCCAGGGCTAGTCGCCATCGACTATGGCACGATGTTGACCGGCGAAGACGCCTGGGCGTTCATCACCCAGAGCAGCAACCGCTACCCGCGCGCCGAAGTGTTCGGCTGGCGCGAGGATGGACGCGAGGACATGCTGACCGTCAAGCTTCTCGATCTGGCGCTGCCGCCGCAGGTGTTGGTCTATGCTGACGCCGCCAGCCGCACACCCATCGCCGCTCCAACTCGTTTGATCGCACCTGAAGATGCGCCGCTTGCGCCGCGCTTGCGCCAGAATTTGATGCAGGACAGCCGATGAACCCACAGCTTGACGACATTTTCTCTGACGACCTGCCGCCCGATCATCGTTCCGGCGTGGTGGCGGTGGTGGGCGCGCCCAACGTGGGCAAGTCCACCCTGATCAACCGGCTGCTGGCGCAGAAGATCGCCATCGTCAGCCCCAAGCCGCAGACCACACGCCGCCGCCAGCTCGGCATTCTGACCGACGACCGGGGGCAAATCCTGCTCATCGACACGCCAGGGCTGCACGCGCCGCAGCACCGCCTGGGCGAATACATGATCCAGGTGGCGGAGACGGCATTTCGCGAGGCGGACGCCATCCTGGTGCTGATCGACGGGTCCGAACCGCCGTCGCGCCGCGACCAGTACCTTGCCGAGACGGTGGCGCGGCTGCGCGGCAAGACGCCCGTCGTCCTGCTGATCAACAAGGCGGACCTGATCAAGCCGGAACAGCGCGAGGAGCGAGTCGCCGCCTACCGGGCGCTGATGCAGCCAGTCCATGCCCTGCTGGTCAGCGCACTGACCGGCGAAAACGTCGCCGACCTGGCGACCCTGCTGTACAGCCTGATGCCGCTCGGTCCCCGCTACTATCCGGTGGATCAGGTGAGCGACCTGAACCTGCGCTTCATGGCTTCGGAAGTCATCCGCGAGAAGATCATCGGCGCGACCGACGACGAGCTGCCGTACTCGGTCGCCGTCGAAATCGAAAGCTACAAAGAGCGCAGCGAAACGCTTCACTACATCAGCGCCATCGTCTACGTCGAGCGAGAGGGGCAGAAGGGCATCCTGATCGGCAAGAACGGCGCGAAAATCAAGGAGATCGGCGCGGCGGCGCGCGAAGAGCTGGAACAGCTTCTTGAAGTCAAGGTCTTTCTGGAACTGCATGTGAAGGTCCTGAAAGACTGGCGCAGCGACGAGAACCTGCTGCGCCGCCTTGGCTACCGCTTACCCAAGGACGAGAAAGACTGATCCGCCCGCACCCGGCGAGGAAACACGACGCATGACTGAACACGACATCCGCGAGAAGCTGCGCGCCTACATCACCCGCGAACTGATTCGCGACGCCAAATATCCGCTGAAGGACGACGAAGGGATCATCTCCGGCGGATTGATGGACTCGTTCGCGCTGGCGGAACTGGGCGTCTACGTCGAGAAAACCTTCAATGTTTACATCCCTGACCCCGACCTGACCGTCGCCAAAATGGACACGCTCGACCTGATGGTCGTGCGTGTCCTGCGCGATCTGTAGCCGCCTGCGCGCCGACCTGCCCCATGCTCAACCTGGAAACCCGGAACCGCTACCATACGCTGCTGGACGCCGCCGTCCTGACCTCGGATGACCCCGCCACCATCGCCCTGATCATGATCAGTCAGGTGTCTCCGCCGCTGATCGTCACGCGCGGCGACTTGCGACGGCTGATGCAGCGCGCCGCCGCTGCGCTGCGGGCACAGGGAGTCGGACAGCGCGACCTGATCGTCATCGCCCACACGCACGGTCTGGAGAGCATCGCCGCTTTCTGGGGGGCGCTGTGGATCGGCGCGATCCCGTCGATGTTTCCCACGCTGACCGAGAAGCTCGATCCGCTGATCTACCGGCAGAGCGTCGGCGAACTGGCGGCGCGGGAGGGCGTCAAAGCCGTCTTCACGACCGACGACTTCGCGCCGCTGCTGCGCGAGGTGGTGTCGTGCGCGGTCTACAGCACGGCGCAGGTCGAGGCGGCTGCGCCGGCGGAGTCGGGCGGCGTGCCTGCCGCCCCGAACGACATCGCCTTCTTGCAGCATTCCAGCGGGACGACCGGGCTGCAAAAAGGGGTGGCGCTGTCGCATCGGGCGGTGCTCAATCACCTGGCGAGCTACCACGAAGCCATCGCCCTGAGCGAGTCCGACGTGATCGTGAGCTGGCTGCCGCTGTACCACGACATGGGCTTGATCGCCGGCTTCCTCATGCCGCTGATCCAGGGCATCCCGCTGATCCTGATGTCGCCGTTCGAATGGGTGAAAGCCCCGGCGATGCTGCTGCGCGCCATCACCGAATACCGGGGGACGCTCTGCTGGCTGCCGAACTTCGCCTACAACCACTGCGCCCGGCGCATTCGTGAGCGGGACCTGGAAGGGCTGTCGCTCGCTTCGATGCGGCTGTTCATCAACGAGTCCGAACCGGTCGCCGACGAGAGCCACCGCCTGTTCTACGAGCGCTTTGCAGGAATCGGCTGCCGCCGAGAGATGCTGACCGTCGGCTATGGTATGGCGGAGAACGTCTTTGCCGTCTCGCAAACGCCGTCGGGGACGATCCCGCGAGTCGAGACGCTGGATCGGGCTTTGCTGGAAGAGCTGGGGCGGGCGGTCGTCGTGCCGCCGGACCACCCGCGCGCCGTCACCAAGGTGTCGTGCGGGAGCGTGATCCGCCACACCGAGATCCGCGTCGTCGATCCGGCGTCGGGGAGGGTGCTTGGCAACCGGGAGGTCGGCGAGTTCGCCGTGCGCAGCGACTGCCTGCTGAGCGAATACTACAAACGCCCTGACCTTCAACCTCTGGGCGCTGATGGCTGGTTCCTGACCGGCGACCTGGGCTATCTGGCGGACGGCGAGGTCTACGTCAGCGGGCGCAAGAAAGACCTGATCATCAACGGCGGCAAGAACATCTTCCCCGCCGACCTGGAAACCATCGTCAACCAGGTGAGCGGCGTCTACCCCGGTCGGGCGGTGGCGTTCGGGGTGTTCGACGAGCGCGAAGGGACCGAGCTGGTCGCCGTCATCGCCGAGGTGATCGGCGCGCCGGACGACGAAGGGCTGCGCGCCATCAACGCCGACATCCGCCGGACGGTGGCAGCGCGCGCGGGCGTGACCGTCAGCTACGTCAAACTGGTCGATGATCGCTGGCTGATCAAGACCTCCAGCGGCAAGATCGCTCGTTCGGCAAACCGGGCGAAGTGGCTTCAGGAACGCGACGCCGAAGGGGCGGACTAGCGCAAGGACGGGGCGTGCGAGTTCTCCGCTGGATGCTGCTGACGGCGTTTCTCCTGACCGCACCTGGAGGGAGACCCTTGCGCGCACAGGATGCCGTGATCAACCTGGATGCTGGACGGGTCAACCTGCGCGCCGCGCCATCCCTGGAGGCGAGCATCCTCGAAACGCTGCCGGGCGGAACTCCGCTCACGGTGATGCGCCTGTCGCCCGGCGGCGGCTGGCTGTACGTCATGACGGATCGCGGTGCGGTGGGCTGGGTCTACCGCGAACTGACGACCTTCACCCGTGACGACGCCGAAGTCCTGCTTGATGGACGGGTGCGCCTGGAACCGGCAGTGATCGAGCGGGTCGAGGCGCTGCTGGCGCGCGGGCGGACGCTCGGACGGCGCGGCGACGCCTTCGCCAAGGTGGGCGACAGCCTGACCGCCGCCGATCACTACCTGAAGCCGGTCGCCGAAGGATTTACCCGCCTCGCCGATTACGCCTACCTGGAAAGCGCCCTCGCCGGCTTCAGCGGCGACTCGTTTGCCCGCCGGTCGCTGGCGGCGGGCGTCGGCTGGACCTCGTACTCGGTGCTGAGCGCCTCCTATGCCGACTCCGAAACCTGCCGGGAAGATGAACCGCCGCTGCTGTGCGAGTACCGCCTCACGCAGCCGGCGGTGGCGCTGATCCTGTTCGGCTCCAACGATGTCGGCGTGCTGGACCCCGCCGCTTATGCCCACAACATGCGCCGGATCATCGACCTGACGACGGCGCGCGGCATCGTGCCGGTGCTGAGCACCATCCCGCTGCGCGTCGGCTTCGAGGAGCGGGTGGACGCCTTCAACCAGATCGTGCGCGGGCTGGCGGCGGAATATCACCTGCCCCTGATGGAGACTTACGCCGCGCTGTGGCTGCTGCCGGGGCATGGTCTGGATGAGGACGGGGTGCATCCCAACGCGCCGCCCAGAGGCTTCGCCGGATCGGTCGATTTTCGCGCCGGCAACCTGTATTATGGGCATGTGGCGCGCAACCTGACGACGCTGCAAATGCTGGCTGCTTTGTGGGAACTCATGGACGACGCATGAACCGGTTCTGGCTCCTGGCGCTGCTGATCCTGAGCGGGTGCGCAGCGGCGGAGGTCGCGCCGCTGCCCACGTCTGCGCATCTGCCGACCGCCGCACCCTTCACGGCGACTCCGCTCCCGGCACAGCCTTCACCCTCCGCTTCAATGCCGATCCAGCCGATTCTGCTGCCCACTCCATACGGCGCTAATCCGTCGGTTGTGCCAGCGAGCGCTGAGCCGTCATCGTCGGAATCCACGCCCATGACGACGCTTTCGCGTGGGCTGGAAGGCGCGCCGCCGCTGGTGCCCGACGCCGTGGTCGCCGCGCTGCCGACCCGCGCCCTGCGCCCGATCTCCGCGCCCGCGCTCTCGCCAACGGTCGCGCTGCTCCCCTTCGTCTTCCCGTCCCCTACGCCTTTCGTCGTCGCCGCCGCGCCGACCGCCCAGCCGGTCGAGGCTGCCGCCCTGCCGCCGCTGGATGCGGCAGAATTGGCGCTGTTTGGCGTGCCGCTGCTGTGGCAGTTCGACACGCCGCAGGTCCGGGCGATCATCGAGCGGGGGCGGGCGCTGGGCAACAACCCGCGCGGCTTCACGACGGTCGGCGACAGCAACAGCCTGAGCGGCGACTTTCTGCGCCCGCTGATCCTGGAAAACTACTGCGCCTGGGGCGGCTACGGCTACTTGCAGCAGACGGTCGATTATTTTCACACCCCGCCCCTGGGCGGCGGCGAGTCGGCGTTCACGCACCAGAGCGCCGCCGTGCAGATGGGCTTCAACAGCGCCGCCGCGCTCGACCCGCTCTGGGCGACGGACGCCCGCTGCGAATCGGGCGAGACGCCGCTGACCTGCGAGCTGCGCACGACGCGCCCCGCCGCCGTCATCCTGATGCTGGGCGGCAGGGACGTGATCGCCATGTCGCAGGCAGCGTATCGCGAGAACATCAGCCGGATTCTCGATGAGGCGCTGGCGCGCGGCGTCGTCCCGGTGCTGACCACCTTCGTCGTGCTGCCGGGTCACGACGCCTACGACTCCTCGCTGGCGTTCAACCAGACCCTGGTCAATCTGGCTGGTGAGCGGGGCACGCCGCTGATCCATCTGTGGGCGGCGGCGCGTCCCCTGCCGGACAGCGGAATCGCCAGCGACGGATCACATCTGCGCACGCAGCCGGGGCGCTTCTGCGACTTCGACGGCGGCGAGCGGCGCTATGGCGGCACGCTGCGCAACCTGCTCACCCTGCAAGCTCTGGACCTGCTTCGCCTCGCCTTGACAAGCTAAGGAAGACTATCGTGACTTTGACTGTGACGAGCGCCGTCGAACATTCGCTTGAGGTTCTGTGCGGCGTGATCAACCGCTCTTTCGTCGGCTACGTCGGCGGTGAGGTGAATTTCACCCCGCGCCTGCTGGCGGGCTTCCTGACCCAGAACGGGATCGGTCTCGTCCGCAGTCTGGTTGTCCTGCGCGACGACGAGCCTGCGGGAATCGCGCTGCTGGCGCGGCGCGGGGCGTCGATCCGCGTGGGGTTGATGGGGGTCACCCAGGCGGCGCAGAATCAAGGGGTGGGGCGCTGGCTGCTCGGCGAGATCGAGCGGGAAGCGCGTGATAACGGCGACCGGATGATGACGCTGGAGGTGATCGAGCAGAACCCGCGCGCCGTGCACCTCTACGAGTCTTACGGATACCGCCGGATGCGCCGCCTGCTGGGCTGGACCGGCAGCAGCCTGACCGGCGAACCGGGGGCGCTTGTCAGAGTCGATGTCCCCGAAGCCGCCCGCAGGATCACTGCCTGGGGATCGCCAGATTTGCCCTGGCAGTGCAGCGGCGAGGCGGTGATCGTCTCCGGCCCGCCGTCCGCCGCCTACCGCCTGGGCAGCGCCTATGCGGTGATCAGCAGCCTGTCGGCGGAGACGATCACGATCAGCGGTCTGGCAGTCCCGCCGGAAAGTCAGCGCCAGGGCGTGGCGACCCGTTTGGTCGGCGCGCTGGTCGCCGCACACCCCGGCAAGGCGTGGCGCGTCCCGGCGATCTGCCCGGAGGAGTATGGTCCGGTCTTCGAGCGCAACGGCATGACCCGGTCCGCCGTCAACCAGTTTCAAATGGAGAAGGCGGTCGGCTAGAGGCTGTTATGAACTTCTGCGGCAACCTCACCCCTGTATCCCCTCTCCCACGCGCGGGGCGAGAGGACCTGACTCCCCCTTCTCCCCGCTTTTGTGGGAGAAGGGGGCTGGGGAGTTGAGGGGAGAAATGTTCATAACAGGCTCTAGAGGCTGTCTGATAATTGCCCTTGGTAGGGGTGCGTCGCGACGCGCCCGCCGTAACCGTGACGATCTTTCAGGCAGCGCGGGCGGCTCGCGAGTCGCCCCTACGAGAGCGTTGATGAATTATCAGAGACGCTCTCGCGCGCGGCTCAAGTTGTCGGCGCACTTCAGTGGATGCTAAATGGCGCTGGTCCCGCCCGTCGGGCGAAGGTTGCTGGGGGTACGCATGATCAGGAGATCCGCCATTCCCTCTAATACGTCCTTTTCAGGCTCGTTTTGCAGGGCGTGAACCAGTTCAGCCATCGACCGGAAGCGATCATCCGGGTTCTTTTCCAACGCCTTCATGATCGCCTTTGCCAATGGACGCGGCACGTCCTTGTTCGCCTTCCGCGGATCAGGGGCGGGCTGCTGAATCTGCGCGAAGACCACCTGCCCAACGTTTCCGGTGAAGGGACGCTCGCCGATGACCATTTCGTACATCATGATGCCCACCGAATAGATGTCGGCGCGGTGGTCGACCTCACGGGCGTTGACGATCTGCTCCGGCGCCATGTACTCAATCGTGCCGACGGTCTCGGCTCTGGTCAGTGTCTTCGCGCCCTGGATCTTGGTGACGCCAAAATCCATGAGGACCACCCGTCCGGTCTCGTGCTCGCCTTCGGAGACCAGCATGACATTCGAGGGCTTGATGTCCCGATGAACCAGACCCGCGTCATGCACGGCGGTCAGCGCCTCGCCCAGTTTGGTGACGATCTCGACGACCTTGTCGGCTGACAAGCTGCTTTTCGACTTGAGGAAGTGACCCAGATCCTGTCCGTCGAGGTAATCCATGACCATGTAGATCAGCCCGTCCTGGCTGTCGATGGCTCGCACGCGAGCGATGTTGGAATGGTGGAGAGTCATGCCGGTCTGGGCTTCGCGCTGGAAGCGCTGCAGCATCTCGTCGTTGGGGGTGGCTTCGCTCAGCAGTGTTTTGATGGCGACGATTTCTCCGTTGCCCTCCGCGCGATACACCTCTCCCATGCCGCCCTTGCCAATCAGGTCCTGCACGACGTAGGTCCCGAGCTTGCGACCGGACAGGGTTCCAGGATTCTTGATAACCACGCCGCGCTGGATGCGATTCAACTCGTTCAAATCGTAGCGCAGCCGGTAGAGATTTCGGTCAATCAGATGCTGAGACCGGTTGCGCAGCGGCATGAACAAGGCGGCTGAGACCAGTGTCGAAAACAGCACCACGAGGAGAGGCTGTGACTGCCCAGTCAGCGACTGCAGACCGACGAGCAGGATGGCGAAGGCAAGCAACGCGACCGTACCCGCAGTACCGTAGACCAGCGACCGGTTGATGACCAGATCGATGTCCCACAGGCGGTAGCGCATGATGGAGATGAGCAGACCAATGGGTATTGCCACTGCGCTGGCGCTGCCGATCAGAAAAACAACATGATAAGAGACGCCGCCCAGCGGAAAAGTCTCGGGGAAGAGCGCGCGAATGATGAAGGCGCTCATGTACATTACCATGTAGGCGATGAACAGAACCATGAACCACTTGATCTGCTGGCGCTGCGTGGGGGTCGAAATGTAGCGAAAGCGATAATAATAGCCGTAGAACAGCACCAACCAGACCGGGACGGTGACAACTGCGATTACCCAGGGCGACCAACTGAAGGGGTAAAGCGGTGAATCCGAGGGCATTGCCCACGCGAGAACTTCCAGCAGCACAATCACGCTGACGTAGCGCATCCAGCGCGGAACGATGCGTCCATCGGGAAAGGTGATTGCTGTGAAGGCGAACAGCGACCAGCCCAGCGGAGAGAGCAGATAGTAGCCCCAGGCGAGTCCCTTCTCGACGAGAAATGTCGTCAGATTGGGGATGGCGAGGTAGAACGCCGGACCCCCGGCGCCAAACGTGACCAGCGCCAGGGATACCAACAGAGCGAAGCGGTCATGCGATCTGCGCCAGAAGATCAAGACGCCGATGAACAGGAAGAAGACATGAACCACCAGGCGCACCAGGACCTGCCCCCAGACGTAGAGGTCCGCCCATCCGCTGCCGGCAAGTTCCTCTGCGGCGAGCGCCCGGTGGTACGTGAGGGCGGCAAATGTCATCTGACCAATGAAGATCACCGAAGCTATCAGGAGTGCGCCATAGAGCGCCCGTCCGAGCCAGCGCCAGGTCGGCGATTCGATTTTGGCGGTCGAAGCATCGTTCAACGAAGCGGATCTGTTCGATGAAGACGCATTATCGCTCATGAAGCCCTCGGCACTGTTGTAGAGTGTTTTGTGGCTGATGATTATAGTCAACAGAATCGGAGCGTGTCCACAAATTCGGGCGCGCTTCGGCGCTCTCGCAAGCGGAACCAGCACCGTGCCGACCGAGACGCGGCAGTATGCCCCCTATGGCACGCGGAGCCAGCTGCTCGGCAGCCCACAGACGGAGTACGGCTACACGGGCGAGCCGCTGGACGAC
>JAEURA010000286.1 GCA_016789005.1 Anaerolineae bacterium | reverse complement strand
ACCTGCTGCGGCGCTTTCGACCGGCGGCAGAGAAAGACGACGCATGAACAACGACGATTTCAACGCCGCCCTCGGTCGTTTGCAGCCATTTCTGGATGGCAGCGGACGGCTGGTCCAGATGCCGCCCGCCCGCAAGATTCGACGGATTGCGCTGGAGTACCTCGCCTCGCACTTTGACTTCGGACGCCAGTATTCCGAAAAGCAGGTGAACGCGATGCTCGGTCATCTGCATACCTTCAGCGATGCGGCGCTGCTGCGCCGCGAACTGGTCGAAGCCGGCTACTTCGGCAGACAAGGACAGGGTGAAGGCGCACGCTACTGGCGGACGGATGCCAAGACGAAGGATGAGCAGTGAGGGTGGAGTATGAGCGGCGTTAAGGCGACCTGCGGCGGGTGTCTGGAACGGCTGAAAGCGGGCGTATGGAATATCTGATCCATCTGGTCGTGCCGAAAGCCGGACGCCTGACCCCGGCGATGCTGGAATGGGCGTTCGCCCACAGCGGCGATCCGACCCAGCCAGAGACCTTCCACCCCTTTCGCAGGCTGAAGCCGCGTTCGCTGGCGCTGCTGCTGCTGAAGCTGGATCGCACGCTGATCGCTGAGCCGGGCGAGGGCGGCGATGTGATCTTGCACTATCCGATTCGCGACCTGGGCATTCGGCTGTACCTGCATGATCGGGGCGTCGTGCTGACCTTTCCGCTGATGAACAGCCTTCTGGCGCGCATCGTGCTGGGCATCTGCTACGTCTACATCCGCTATCTGTACGATCAGGCGGGGTTCTGGAGCTACGATCCGCAGCTCAACGTCATCTCCTACGCCGACGACTACCAGTCCATCGACGAGACGGCGGCGCTGCTGGACGCGCTGCTACCCCGCATGTTGAACGCCCCTGGCGGGTGATCCGGCGGCGGGGATGACATTTGACCCATTCCTTCGAATCAACCCTTCAAAAATTAGTGAATGTTCGCCATTGCGCAAATGAACATTCCGGCGCGACAATGTGTATTGAAACATGATCGCTTGCGATTCAGGAGCGGGCATGTTAAGTTCACGCAAGTTGGCGTCAGGCAGATCATCGCCGACAATATGCCAACATCTCGCAGCAGCCTGTCTGTACATTAATTACTGAGGAGGCAAGTTTATGCGTAAGTTCCAACGTCTTCTCGCCCTGGTCCTGGTCACCGCGCTGGTCCTGGCGGTCATCGGCGGGGTGAGCGCTCAGGATGACAAGAAGGTCCTGCGCACAGACATTGGTCCGAGCGACGTCCCCACGCTCGACCCGGCAATCGCCACCGACTCCAGCTCCATCCAGATTCTGGAAATGACCTACATCGGCGTCACCTTCATCGACGAGGCGTCGCAGGTTCAGCCCGGTCTGGCGACCGACTGGACGGTGACGGCGAACGACGACGGCACGACCACCTACGTCTTCAACCTGATCCATGACGTGCCCTGGGTGAAGTACAACCCGGAGAGCGGCGCGGTCGAACAGGTGATGGACGAGAGCGGCGCGGTCCGCGTCGTCACCGCCCATGACTTTGTTTATGGCTGGAAGCGCACCATCGACCCGGCGACAGCGGGCGACTATGCCTACCTGCTGGCGGGCGCGGTGGCGGGCGGCGAGGCGGCGAACAGCGGCGAAGGCTCGCTGGACGACGTCGGCGTGCGCGCCATTGACGACTACACCCTGGAAGTGATCGCCCCGAACAACTGGTCATTCAACCCGGCGCGCTTTGGTCTGTGGATGGCGCGTCCGCAGCCGCAGTGGGTGATCGAGGAATTCGCCGAATTCTGGATCGAGCCGGCGAACTTCGTCTCGTTTGGACCCTTCGCGCTGAAGGAATGGCCCCGCGGCGAGAGCATCACCATCATCAAGAACCCCTACTGGCCCGGCACGGATGCCCTCCCGGTCCCGGCGCTGGACGAAGTGGTTTTCTACGTGATCGACGAGACGGTCGCTCTGGCGCGTTACGAAGCCGGCGAACTGGACCGCACCGACACCGTCGCCATCGCCGAAATCCCCCGCATCCAGGCGGACCCGGTCCTGAGCCAGGAATTCAATCTGGGCAACCTGGAATGCACCTACTACGCCGGCTTCAGCGTCGGCATTCCGCCGATGGACAACGTCCACCTGCGCCGCGCCCTCTCCTACGCCATCGACCGTCAGGACATCGTCGAGAACGTGACCCAGGGCGGGCAGCGTCCGGCGGAATTCTTCACCAACACCGGCATGAACGCCGCCCCGCTCCAGGAAGACTATCCGGGCGTCGGCATCGGCTATGACCCCGACAAGGCACAGGAAGAGCTGGCGCTGGCGCTGGCGGACCTGGGCTTGGCGGATGCCAGCGAGCTGCCGCCTATCACCGTGCTGTACAACACCAGCAGCGCGCATCAGGCGGTCTACGAAGCCATCCAGGCGATGTGGGCGGACGAACTGGGCGTGCAGGTCGAACTGACCAACCAGGAATTCGCCACCTATCTGGATCAGCGTCCGACCTTCCCGATCTGGCGCGCCGGCTGGTGCTCGGATTACCCCGATGCCCACAACTTCCTGTTCGACGTCTTCCACAGCAGCTCGACCAACAACGACACCGGCTGGAGCAGCGAGGCGTTCGATGCGCTGGTCGAGCAGGCTGCTGCCGAACCCGACCTGCAGGCGCGTCGTGACCTCTACGCCCAGGCGGAGAGCCTGCTGGTGAGCGAAGAAGCGGCAATTGCGCCGATCTACTTCTACGCCAGCAACGAACTGACCAAGCCGTACGTCGAGCGCACGTTTGCCTCTGGCAACCAGGAGCGCTTTGAGAACTGGGACATCAACAACTAGTTGGCTGTGCCCAGCCGCATAACCGAACGGTGAGACACAAGAGGGGACATCCGTCCCCTCTTGTCTCATATGGCGTTGATGGCGGCTGGGGATGCATAGGGAGTCCAGGCGATGGGCAAGTTCATATTTCGACGCTTTTTATGGATGCTGCTGGTGCTTTTTCTGGTTTCGGTGGTGACGTTTGCCCTGATGCATTCCGTCCCGGGGGGACCTTTCTCGCGTGAGAAAGAAGTGCCGCCGCAAATTCTGGAAGTGCTCAATGCCAAATACAACCTCGATGCCCCGCTGGTGCAGCAGTACGTCGACTACATGAGCGCCGTCATCATCCCTCGCGTGACGCCGCCAGGTTGGACGCGCACCATCAGCGAAGACTATTTGCTGAACATCGGGCTGCCCGGCGATTACGCCTTCCGCTGGATGAATTTCGGACCGTCCTTCCGTGAACGCAACCGCACCGTCAGCAACATGATCGCCTTCCATCTGCCGGTGACGGCGCAGCTGGGCTTTGCGGCGCTGCTGGTGGCGCTGGCGATCGGCGTCCCGGCGGGGACGATTGCAGCGCTCAACCGCAACACCATGTATGACTATGTCGGCATGGGCATCGCCATCGTCGGCGTGTCGGTCTCGACCATCACCAGCGGTCCGCTTCTTCAATACATATTTGGCGTAAACCTCAAAGTGCTGCCCATTTCCGGGTGGGGGTCGTGGGAATTCATGGTGCTGCCCGCTTTTGCGCTGGGCTTCACCGAAAGCGCCATCATCGCCCGGCTGACGCGCGCCAGCCTGCTGCAAGTGCTGAACGAAGATTACGTGCGGACGGCGCGCGCCAAAGGACTGCGTGAGAGCTACGTAGTCGTCTTCCACACCCTCAAGAACGCCCTCATCCCGGTGATCACCGTCCTGGGACCGATCACCGCCTACCTGCTGACCGGCTCGTTCGTCATCGAACGCATTTTCGGCGTTCCGGGAATCGGCGAGGCGTTCATCACCAGCATCAGCAACCGCGACTACCCGCTGATCATGGGCATGGTTCTCTTGTTCGCGTTCTTCCTGGTGGTGGCGAATACCATCGTTGACATCGCCTACGCCTGGCTTGACCCACGCATCCGCTTCGACTAAGGAGTCCCGACATGGCGAGCAAGGCAAAGACGATCCCCAGCCCGTCGGGCGTGACCAGACTGGACAAGGGACAGTACCACAAGGGCGAAAGCCTGTGGGCGGACGCCTGGAAGCGCCTGCTGCGCAACCGCGCGGCGATGCTGGGGCTGATCATCATCATCATCAACCTGCTGGCGGCGTTCTTCGCCGACATCATCGCCCCGTACCCGTACGAACTGCAAAACCGCGACTATTCGAACTCTGCGCCGGCATGGATCATGGACCTGTTCCCCAACCTGTCGCCGCGCGATGAGGAATGGCGGCTGAGCGGCGGCGATCCTCAGGTGGATCACGGTCAGCGGGTGACCGAAGGGACGGTGCTCGCGACCGGCGTCGGGCGCGACAACGAGTCGATCATCGCCAACGTCGACGGCACGTTCTTCCTGAACGGGTCGCGCATCGAGCTGACCCCGGTCGACGTCTTCGAGGCGGAAGTGCCCGCCGGCTGGGAAGTGCTGGTGCGCGACGAGCAGGTGATCCAGCCCGGCACGCCGCTGGCGAGCGAGACCGGCGGGGCGGGCGCGATTGAAGCGCCGGTCGGCGGGACGGTCTACGTCATCGGCGAACGGGTGCTGGTGCGCCCCGCCAATACGGGCTATCTGGCGCTGAAGAACGAGTATCCGCTGGGCACTGACTATCTGGGGCGCGACATCTTCAGCCGCATCGTCTACGGCGCGCGCGTGTCGCTGCTGGTGGCGTTCGTCGGTCCGCTGGTCAGCTTCCTGATCGGGCTGCCGTTCGGGCTGGTCGCCGGGTTCCTCGGCGGGCGCGTCGACAACATCCTGATGCGCATCGTCGATCTGATGTACGCTTTCCCGACCATCCTGCTGATCATCCTCTTCATGGCGCTCTTCCGCACCAGCTTCGCCAGCTACGAGGAAGGCAGCTTTGCGGCGCTGCTCGGCAAGATCGACCGCGATTCCGGCGGGCTGTTCTTCATCTTCATCGGCGTCGGCTTGACCTCGTGGATGGGGCTGGCGCGGCTGACGCGCGGGCAGGTGCTCGCCCTGCGCGAACGCGATTTCGTCATGGCGGCGCGTTCGCTGGGGGCGACGCCGCGCAACATGATGGTGCGCCACATCGTGCCGAACATCCTGGGACCCATCGTCATCTCCGAGACGTTGACCATCCCGGCGTATATTCGCTACGAAGCCTTCCTCAGCTTCATCGGCTTGGGCGTGAACGCGCCGACGCCGAGCTGGGGCACGATGATCTCCGACGGGTCGCGGGCGATTGCCTCGTACCCGTTCCAGACGATCTTCCCGGCGCTGGCGCTGTTCATGGTGATGTTCGCCTTCAACTTCCTGGGCGATGGTCTGCGCGACGCGCTCGACCCGACCATGCGCGGCAAGGATTAAGACCTCATCCCCCGACCCCTTCTCCACGTGGAGAAGGGGTCAATCCTCATGACGCCTCCAAAAATCCCTCTCCTCTGGAGAGGAACTAAAGCTGAGGTCCTTCACACCCGCTGCGTCCGGCGGCGCATGATTTCCGGCAGGATGAGCAGGCTGATCAAGCCGTTGAGGACGACGATCACCGTGCTGCCTTCGTGACCCAGGACGCCCAGAGGCAGCGGCAGATTGACCAGGAATGCCCCCAGGATGAGCATGATGATCACGCCGATGGCGAACGTGATGTTCTGCCAGACGACGCGGCGCGCCTTGCGGCTCAGATGGATAGCGAAGGGGATCAGCTCCAGCCGGTCGCCCATCAGGACCAGGTCGGCGGTCTCCAGCGCGACATCGGTCCCAGCCGCGCCCATCGCAATGCCGATCGACGCGGTCGCCAGCGCCGGGGCGTCGTTGACGCCATCGCCGACCATCGCCGCTGCGCCGAATTCCTGTTCCATCTGTTTGACCACCGCCACCTTGTCTTCCGGCATGAGGTCGGCATAGATGCGGTCGATCCCCACATGATCGGCGATCATGTGGGCGACGCGGGCGTTGTCGCCGGTGAGCATCGCCACCTTGAGTCCGTCGGCGTGCAGCTGGTCGATGATCGTCTTCGCCTCCGGGCGCACCTCATCGGCGAGCGAGATCAGCCCCATCCAGTCACCGCCCTGGTCGCAGGCTCCGCAGTTCTGGCAGTGCCCGGCACGGATCACGCCGATGACGGTCTTGCCCGTGCCCTCCAGACGCAGATAATCCGGTTCCAGGCGGTCGGGCATCGGGCTGATCGTCTTAAGGTAGGGGATGCTGCCGATGTGTACCGGCTCTCCGCCGACGCGAGCGACGATGCCGCGCCCGGAAAGCGCCTCAAAGTCGGCGACTTCCGGCAGACTGAGGCTGCGCGCCCTGGCGGCGTTCACCACCGCCTGCGCCAGGGGATGTTCAGAGCGGCTTTCGACGGCGGCGGCGGTTGCCAGCAGGTCATCCTCGCACAGCTCGCAGCAGGAGAAGACATCGGTGACGACCGGTTTGCCGCGCGTCAGCGTGCCGGTCTTGTCGAAGGCGATGACTTTGACGCCCGCCAGTCCTTCCAGGTACGCGCCGCCCTTGAAGAGGACGCCCCGGCGCGCGCCTGCCGCGATTGCCGAGATGAACGACGCCGGCGTGCTGATCACCAGCGCGCAGGGCGAGGCGACCGTCATCAGCACCATCGCCCGATAGAAGTTTTCCTCGAAATCGATGTTCAGCAGGAGCGGCGGCAGCACGATGAAGAGCGCCACGCTGCCGAGGATGATGGTCGCATAGATCTGCTCGAAGCGTTCCAGGAAGCGCTCGGTCGGCGCTTTGCTGTCCTGCGCCTCTTCGACCAGCTTGATGATGCGCGCCAGCACCGTGTCGGACGCCGCGCCCTGGGCTTCGACATCGAGCGCTCCCTGCTGGTTGAGCGTGCCAGCGAAGATCTTGTCGCCGGCGCTTTTCTCTACCGGCATCGATTCGCCGGTGATCGGCGACTGATCGACGGCGGAGCGCCCGGCGCGCACCACACCGTCCACCGGGATGCGTTCGCCCGGCTCGATCAGGATGATGTCTCCGGGGCGGATGGCGCTGATCTGGATGACGACCGTTTCGCCGTCGCGCTTGACCTTCGCCTCTGAGGGGTAGAGCTTCATCAGGCTCCTGATCGCCTGCCGGCTGCGCCCGATGGCGTAATCCTGCAGGACGTTGCTGAGCGAGAACAGGAAGAGCAGCAGCGCCCCTTCATGCCACTGATCGACCAGCGCCGCGCCGACCGCCGCGAGGATCATCAGGAGGTCCACATCGAGCCTGCGCTGTGACAGGCTCTCCAGCGCGCCTTTCAATCCGTAGATGCCGCCCGCCGCGTAAGCAGTCACGTTGAGCGCGAGGATGAGCAGCGCAGGGGCTTCAAGGCTTTCCGCCAGCAGGCTGAGCAGGATCGCCGCCAGTGTGACGACGACCAGGCGCGGCTCCAGCCATGCCTGGGTGAGCCAGCGCGGCGCGGATGCCGGCTCTGCGTTTTCGGCACGCCGCGCTTCAAGCGCGTCGTTCAGGGTGGTCATCGGCAAGAATCCCATGCTATCTGGACAACAACACGCTAATTTTAACACGAGTTAAAATAATGTGCAACCGAGGGAAGAACTAATTTGACCATTGCTAAGTATAATCGAAACAAGCCAACATTCCGGATAATTACGATGACAGACACTCTCGGCGGACGCTACGCAGTAGAGGCGGTGCTTGGGCAGGGCGGCATGGGAAAAGTCCTGCGCGCTCGCGATGTTCTGACGGATCAGCGGGTCGCGATAAAGCAGCTTCTCGTCGAGATGGCTCACCCGGAGCTGCTGGAGCGGTTTCGTCGGGAGGGCGAGGCGCTGCGTGCGCTCCAGCATCCCAATATCGTGATGTTTCTCGATGCCTTTGAAGATTCAGGGACGCCGTACCTGGTGATGGAGTATCTGCCGGGCGGCGACCTGAGCGGATTGCTGCACGGCGGACCGCTTGATCTGGCGCGCGGGCTAAGGCTGGCTATCGATCTCGCCGACGCCCTCACGCGCGCCCACAAGCTGGACATCATCCATCGCGATCTGAAACCCGCCAACGTCCTGATCGCCGCCGACGGGACGCTCAAGCTGAGCGACTTCGGGATCGCCCACTTTGGCAGGCAGACCCGCGTGACAGGAACCCAGGACCTTATTGGCACTGTGGACTATATGGCGCCCGAACTCCTTCGCGGCGAGGAACCCGATGCGCGGTCGGATATCTGGGCGTTCGGCGTGATGCTCTTCGAGATGGCGGCGGGGCGACGTCCCTTTGCCGGGACAACCATCGGGCATGTGGTCGATTCAATTCTGAGGGCGCCGCTTCCCGACCTGGAAGCACTCTGCCCCGACCTGCCTTCTGCGCTGCACGACCTGATCTATCGTATGCTGGATCGCGACCGAAAAGCGAGATTGCCCTCTGTGCGTATCGTCGGCGTAGAGCTGGAAGCGATTCTGGGGGGGCGCAGCGACTCGCCGACCAAGCCCCGACCGCCTGCCAGTACGCCCGACTTCGGGCTTGGCAGCCCTCTGCTGCTGCGCCGCAAAGTCCACAACCTCCCGGCTCAGACGACGGCGTTCGTTGGGCGCGAAGCCGAACTGGAAGAACTCCATCGTCTGCTGCATCATCCCACCTCGCGCTTGATCACCATTCAAGCTCCTGGCGGCATGGGCAAGACTCGCCTGAGTATTGAATGCGGGGAGCGCAATCTCGCTGAGTTCGCCGATGGCGTGTACTTCGTATCTCTTGCCGCGCTTTCAGACCCGACAGGAATCCTGTCGGCAGTTGCCGAGGCGACGGAATATCGCTTTCAGGTCGATGGGCGCGATCAAAAGCAGCAGATCCTCGATTATCTGAGCAACAAGCAAATGCTGCTGATCCTGGACAATTTCGAGCATCTGATGGCGGGCACGAGTCTGGTCGCCGAACTGCTGGCGGCGACACGTTCGCTGCGCATCCTGGTCACCTCGCGCCAGCGGCTCAATCAGACCGGTGAGACAGTCTTCAGCCTGGGCGCTATCGATTTCCCGGATTGGGAGACTCCGGCAGACGCCCTGCAATATGCGGCGGTACAGCTGTTTCTGAACAGCGCCCGGCGGATTCAACCGGATTTCGAACTCGGGGATCGTGATCTCGCCTCGGTGGCGCACATTTGCCGTCTGGCACAGGGGATGCCGCTGGCGATCCTGCTGGCGGCAAGCTGGATTTCGACGCTGACGCCGGGCGAGATCGCCGCTGAAATGCAGGCTAATCTTGATTTTCTGGAGAGCGACTACGCGGATCTGCCGGAGCGACAGCGAAGTATGCGGGCAGTTTTCGATTACTCCTGGAATCTGCTGACCGAAGCGGAACAGCAGGTGTTCAGCCGGCTCAGCGTATTCAGAGGTGGTTTCACCCGCGAGGCTGCTCAGGAAGTTGCCGGCGCGTCCCTGCGCATGCTCATGACGCTCATCAATCGTTCGCTTCTCTTTCGCGACCAGACAACGGGACGCTACAGCATCCATGAGCTTGTTCGCCAGTATGGTCAGGAAAAGCTTGAGCATTCCGGCGCCTATGAGGAGATCCGGGCAGGGCACAGCCAGTACTACGCGCGTTTTGTGTCCGAACGTGAGCGCGATCTCAAAGGGAGGCGGCAGTTCGATGGGTTGAACGAACTGGATGCCGATTTCGACAATGTCACTGCTGCCTGGCACGCCCTTGTCGATCAGGGGAGCGACACCATCCTTGAGACGATGATCGAAGGCGTGTATTGGTACTGCGTTTTTCGCACCGAACTTCAAAGCGCGGCGATGCTGTTCGACGCCGGGCGGACCCGCTGGACGAAAACCTCCGCAGAAACGTCGCCGCTGATCTGTGCGAAGCTGCACGCGCGCTTTTCTGCGGGGAATGACCTCAGCAGCCTGTATGAGTGGTGTATGCAGGTCGCCAGGCATCATCACAGCGAAGAAGAGCTGGCGTTTTGTCTGCGCATGGTGGGCTTGCAGCGCGCTCACGTCGAAATTCGCTCAGAAGGATTGACGCTGCTTCAGCAAAGCCTGGCGATCTATGAAAGGCTCTCCGACTCCTTCAATGTCGCCACCGTGCTGGATGAGCTTGGCTGGGGGCACTTTCTGGTCGGCACCAGCGTGGAGCGCATTGCCTGTATTGAGCGAGCGCTGGATCTGCGTCGCAGCATTGGGGATCGCATCGGGACAGCCAACGCGCTGCGAAACCTCGCCGCGGCGCATTGGATGCTGGATACCCCAAGGACGCTGCTGCTGCTTGAGGACGCTTATGCGATTGGCGTCGAAATGGGGGATCGCGCCGGCGTGGCATGGACGGCGCTGATCCTGGCAGCTCAGCACCTTGTGGACAGTCGGCTTGACAAAGCCTCCGCCTTGACCAGGGAGGCGCTGGCGCTGGCGGAGGCGATGAACGTTGCGGTTCTGAAAAGCCTGGCTTATCTCATCTCCGGTTGGGAGCTTGGGCTGCGCGAAGACTACCAGCAAGGCATGATGTGGACCACTCGCGGGATGGCTCTTGCGGGTGACGGCATCGAAGCCGACCGAGCGCTGATCGACTTTATCGCCTTTTCGGTCTGTGTGAATGCCGCCGGTCTGGGCGATTACGCGAGGATAGAGGAAACGTTGCATCAGCTGTACGAACGATTCCCGGTGCGATATGGGGGCGCTTCTGAGATTAGCGATTTCCTGGTCGCCAATTCCCTGTGTTTCATGCCGTTCCAGGCTGGCAAACTGGCGCAGACCGGTCAGGCGGAGGGCGCCGCTGAAATCCTTGGTGCGGCTATCGGGCACCCGCTCTGGGTGCTGAACTGGCACAAAACCTGGGGGTGGCTCATTCGACTGCAGGCAGATCTCAGGACGGCACTGGGCGAGGAAGGCTATCAGCAGGCATGGGAGCGCGGCAGACAGATGGACGTACGCGCGCTGGTGAGAGATCGCCTTTTGCCGCCAACCGAATAGTGTCGCGGATAGAGTCGCTTCTTCCTGAGATTGTTCCTTTCCGATTTGTCGCCTTCCGATCAACAATTGGGCTGCACAGACATCGCTATTGAGTGAATACCGCGCCGGCGTCTTGCGCGGTTTTCCGGCACATCAGTCCTGGAGACGATGCATCCATGATGACGGACCTGACCGATCTGAGCCTGAGCGAGGCGCGCGAAAAGCTGCGCCGCCGCGAGATTTCCGCCGTCGAACTGACGCGCGCCACGCTGGCGCGCATCGAGCAGCGCGACCCGACATTGAACGCCTATCTGACCGTGACGGGCGAGCGGGCGTTGAAGCGGGCGGAGGCTGCCGACCGGGCGCTGGCGAACGGCGAAGATCGCCCGCTGCTGGGTGTGCCCCTGGCGCTCAAGGATATCCTCTCCACTCAGGGCGTCGAGACGACCTGCGGGTCGAAAATCCTCCAGGGCTACACGCCGGTCTTCAGCGCGACGGTGGCGCAGCGGCTCGACGACGCCGGCGCCATCCTGATCGGCAAGACCAACCTCGACGAGTTCGCGATGGGGTCCTCGACGGAAAACTCGGCTTACGGCGCGTCGCGCAATCCCTGGGACACCGAACGTGTGCCGGGCGGCAGCAGCGGCGGCAGCGCAGTGGCGGTGGCGGCGCGCATGGCGCAGGGCGCAATCGGCACCGACACCGGCGGCAGCATCCGCCTGCCCGCCGCTTACTGCGGCATTGTCGGCTTGAAACCAAGCTATGGGAGGGTGTCGCGCTACGGGTTGGTGGCGTTCGGCTCATCGCTCGACTGTCCCGGTCCGATGGGGCGGATGGTTGAGGATGCGGCGCGCTTGCTCGGCGTCATCGCCGGGCGCGATCCGCTGGATTCGACCAGCATGGAGGCGCCGGTCCCCGATTATCGGGCGGCGTTGACCGGCGATGTCAAAGGGCTGCGCATCGGCGTGCCGAGGGAATATTTCGTCGAAGGCATCCAGCCGGAAGTCGAGGCGGCGGTGCGGGCGGCGATCACTCAGCTTGAGGCGATGGGCGCGGCGGTGGTCGAAATCAGCCTGCCCAACACCGATTACGCCATGCCCGCCTATTACATCATCGCGCCGGCGGAAGCCAGCGCTAACCTGGCGCGCTTCGACGGCATCCGCTTTGGACCCCGGATGATGCGCGGCGACATGTGGGCGACCTACAAAGCCACGCGCGGCGAGGGCTTCGGACCCGAAGTGAAGCGGCGCATCATGCTCGGCACCTATGCGCTCTCCGCCGGCTACTATGACGCCTATTACGGCAAGGCGCAGCAGGTGCGCACGCTGATCAAGCAGGACTTCGACCGGGCATTCGAGCAGGTGGACGTGATCGCCGCACCGGTCTCGCCTTCGACGGCGTTCAAGTTTGGCGCGAATGTCGATGACCCGATCAAAATGTATCTGGAAGATGTGTTCACCATCCCGGCGAGCCTCGCCGGCGTCTGCGGGATCAGTGTGCCCTGCGGGAAGGATGGGGATCATCTGCCGATCGGCTTGCAGCTGATCGGCGGGGCGTTCCGGGAGGAGACGATCCTACGGGCGGCGCACGCCTACGAACAGGCGACGACCTGGCACACACTCGCGCCGGCGTGAGCGATTTCACGAATGCTCGCGGTAGTAGCGCGCCCACTCGGCAGCGAAATCGCCGGGTGCGCCGGGATCGACCACCATGTCGGGACTTCGCCCCGGCAGTTCAGAGACGACCGCCGGCGGTAGGTCTTCAAACGCCTTCTGCACGAAGTAGACCATCTCGTTGACCTGAAGGGCGGCGTTCAGCCGGTGTCCCAGCAGGGAAGACCCGTACAGCGCCGCCGCCAGGATCACCAGGATCGCCGGTTCCCAGGGCATGAAGGCGATGATCGACGTGAAAAACGTCGGCAGGGCGAGCGCACCGAGCAGCGACAGCCGGTACATGCGGGCGTGCAGGCGCACCAGGGTGACGACGCTGCCGCCTTCGACCGACGAAAACGTGCCGGTGAGATATGCCGAGACGGCGGTGCGCTGACTCCGACGCCCCCAGAGCGGGCGGTTATCACTGGTGATCTTGAAGCCGTTTTCCTGCGGCTGGATGTAATAGCGCCTGCCCTCGACGAAAAGATCGCGCAGATGCAGGCGGGCGGCGCTGGGACGCGCCGCCTCTCCGAGAGTTTGCAGGCACGCTTCACGGGTCGCCCCGACCGCCAGCGACACCGAAGGATAAAGACGCCACAGCGCAGTCCAGAGAAAGCGATTGAGACCCGCCCGGCTTTTCTGACGATCAGACATCTCAGGAGGGCATCCAGACCTTAGGCGGCTTCCAGGGAGGCGTTCAGGAGGATTGTTTGTCGGCGCGCAGGCGCAGCATCGCCCCGATGAGCAGCAGCCCCACACCGATGACCGCCGCCGGCATCATCCACCCGCTGTCCACCTCGACCGGCGGCAGGCTCGGCTCGCCGGCGTGGGGGAGGATGCGCACGATGGTGAAAGCGTCGGTCACTTCGTGGAGCGTGCGCGAATCGATGGACTCGCGGGCGCTCAGTCGCGCGATGATGTTGTCGTAGATGCCGGGCGCGCGGCGGCGGAAGAGATGCAGCACGCGCAGCGCTTCGCCGGAATCGGTGACGGGGTGGGCGGTCGCGGCGCAGACGCTCGATCCGCGCTGCACGGTGACTTCCGGGCATTCCACCAGGTTGCGATACCAGTGCGGGCGTTCCCCCCAGGCGGAGATGACGTAGACTTTGCTGCCGTGCTGACGGTATTCAATCGCGGCATGGCGCGCTATGCCGGAAGAGCGCCCGCGCGTGGTCAGCAGCATGATCTGCGCGGCGTTGAGCAGCCCCCCGAAGCCGAAGCGATAGCCCAGGATGGGTGCGCGAAAAAGCTGACGCGCGACGCCCTGAGGATAAGGAACGAGCAACTCTGTCGACATGATGGTCACCAACCATTTGCCACTTTTATCTTATTGTACGCATCCAGAAGGATTTTGAAGCGCATTTCGGCTTCGGCTTTCGGCAGGGTACTGACATCGGGATGGACCTCGCGGGCGAGCCGTCGGAAGGCGGTTTTGACCTCTTCGCCGCTGGCGCCGCGCGACAGCCCCATCACTGAATAGGAACGGTCGAGATCGCTCTCCCGCGCCGGGGGTGGATCTGCCGGCGTCTGGTAGCCCTGGGCGCCGCCTGGCTCCCAGCCCGGCTGGCTCCAGGTCGTGTACTGCGTGCCGCCGTCACCGCTGCGCTGACGTTCCCGGCGAAAGGCTTCCCGTCCGATGGTGTAGTCGGCGTCCTTCCAGAAGGCTTCGCTGCCAAAATTCGCCACCATCCAGTTGCCCTTCAGCGAGAGCGGATGGCTGACCCAGACCCGATAGCAGGGCAGGTTGCGCACGGCGACATCAGGACCGTACCAGACCTCGCGCAGATCGCCGCGTGTGTTGAAGGCGCGGAAGTGAATCTGACCGATGCGCGGCGCGCCGCCGGTGGACTGGCTGAAGCTGTACAGGCGGTCGCGGTAGAGCGCATGCAGCCCCAGCAGCGCCTCGTCCGGCGCGGTCACTGAACCGTCCGCTGGAACGCAGCGCGCGTTGATCAGGAACAGTGTGCCGATTCCCACCCGCGTGTTGTCCTGCATGACGCGCTTGAGCAGGCGGGTCTTGGGGAGTTCGTCAAGCAGATGAATGTGCACGACCCCGCTCGTCCAGGTCGAAGCGACGAGCGCTCCGCCGGGATCGAGCGTGACGTTGCGCACGCTGGCGATTCGGCTGATCTGAGCTTGTAGCCACGTTGTGATACGCTGCGCCATGATGAGCGGGTGACGGTCAATTCATACCAGATGGTCGATCAGGTTCTATTGTACAGCGGACTTCTGTGAGCCGCCGAAAGTCGGCATCTGTGAAGACTCATCGGCGGGAGAGCGGGCGGAATTCTGTAGAAAAAGAAGCGTCGTGGTTCGAAACCACGCCGTTGTCGCCGGTGCGCCACCGGAGAATAGAATTCTCCGGCTACCCCAAAAAGCGCGAGAAACCAACTGGAAGTCGGTTCCGCCGGCGGACTCCGTCTCACGGGAAACATTCACCCCAAGAACTCCGCTGAAGGAACCCTCTTCAGAGGGCTTTCCGTGCGGTTGGGGGTAGCCCGACGTTTCTAACGTCAGGCGAAAGCCCTTTTTCAACAGAATTCGCCGGCGCTCCCCTACAGCGCGCCGGTTGTGTCTGGGCATCCGCCTGTAGAGCCTGTTATGAACTTTTCTCCCCTCAACCCCCCCGCCCCTTTCTCTCTGTTTTTGTGGAAGAAGAGGGAGGCAAGTCCCCTCGCCCCGCGCGCGTGGGAGAGGGGATACAGGGGTGAGGGGATTTCCTGCCGTAGAAGTGCATAACTCCCTGTAGATTACTTCCGCGATCTCACTTCCGCCCGACTCGCATCCCGAACGTCACCGCAACGGGGAAAACGGACTCTGGGAGCGCTTTCGTATACTTTATCCAAAGGTGTTCGCAGCGTTTGCGCAACATCGTCAAGTGCGCTACGATGAAACGGGTCTCTCTCACCTTATTGATGGACAGAAACCCACCTATACACAGGTAAGGAGAATTTCGATATGAAGCGTGTATTGATTCTGGCGCTTGCCGCAGCCGTGCTGCTCAGCCTGATGGGCGTCAGCATGGTCGGCGCACAGGCTTCCGGGTGTCCGGAAGGCTTGTTCAGTATGATGAGCGCCGAACTCGAGTCGGCGTGCAGCGGCGAACTGGCGGGGACGGTCGTGACGATGTTCGGACCCTTCACCGACGAAGACGAAGTCAAGTTCAATACCTCGGTCGCCGAATTCGAAGGCTGGACGGGGATCGACATTCAGTACACCGGCACGAAGGAATTCGAAGCGGTCGTTCGCCCGACGGTGGAAAGCGGCGCAGCGCCCGACATCATCGACTTCCCGCAGCCCGGTCTGCTCAAGGGCTTGGTCGATGGCGGCTACGTCATCGATACCGACACCTTCCTGAATGCCGAGTGGATGCAGCAGAACTACCTGCAGAGCTGGCTCGACATGGCGCGTATTGGCGATATCTCCGCCGGCATCTGGGCGCGTTTCAACGCCAAGAGCCTGGTGTGGTATCCCAAGGCAGCGTTTGAGGCGGCTGGCTATGCAGTTCCGACCACCTGGGAAGAACTGATCGCCCTCTCCGACCAGATCGTCGCCGACGGCGGCGCGCCCTGGTGCGTCGGCATCGAGTCCGGCGCTGCCACCGGCTGGCCCGCCACCGACTGGATGGAAGAATTCATGCTGCGCACGACCTCGCTGGAGAACTATGACAACTGGTCGTTCCCGGCGGATGCGGCGAGCCGTCTGCCCTTCACCTCGCCGGAAGTCAAGGCAGCCGCCGAGCAGCTGGGCGCGCTGTGGTTCGCGGAAAACTACGTCATGGGCGGACGTCAGGCGATTGCCGGCACGTTCTTTGGCGATGCCCCGCGCCCGATGTTCGATAACCCGCCCGGCTGCTACATGCATAAGCAGGGCAACTTCATCACCAGCTTCTTCCCCGAAGGTGCGGTCGCCGGTGAAGACTACAGCGTCTTCTACCTGCCGGGCATTGACCCCGCCTATGGCAGCCCCTTCCTGGTCGCCGGCGACATCTACGCGATGTTCAACGACCGTCCGGAAGTGCGCGCGGTCATGGACTTCTTCACGCGCGGCGAATCGCTCAAGGCGTGGTTGGCGACCGGTGGCGCGCTCTCCCCGCATAACGACACCCCGCTGGAGTGGTACGGCAGCGAACTGGAACGCGAGATCGCTTCGCTCGTCGCCGGTGCGACCAGCGTGCGTTTCGACGGCTCCGACCTGCAGCCGGGCGCGGTAGGCGCCGGCTCTTTCTGGAAGGGCATGACCGACTGGATCAGCGGCACGGTTGACCTCGACACTGCCCTTGCCGAGATCGACGCCGCCTGGCCCACGGAATAAGCTTCGCGCCGCAGCGGTCGCGAGCTTCTTGAACGAACAGCGCAGGGCAGCCCGAAAGGTTGCCCTGCGTCGTTTCAAAGACGGTAGATGAGTCCAGACAAGAAGGCTGGGTTATGGAAAACATTAAAACCCGAAGTGACGATCAGTTCAGCATCGTCGAACTCGGACTTGCTGCGCTGGCGGTTCTGGCGACCTTCGCCTTTCTGTACGGCGGGTTTGTATTCCTGCGCGACAGCGGTATCTCACAGATTCTCACCGCCCTTCTGGCTGTGGTGTGGGGGGTGGGCGGCGTCGCCGCGCTGTACTACGTCGGAAACCTGTTCATTGAAAAGCTTCCTCATAACTGGACGGTGCGCCTTCAGCCCTTTCTGTTCGTCGGTCCGGCGGTCGCGCTGCTGGCGTGGTATCTGGCGGTGCCGACGGTGCGCACCTTTGCCTTAAGCCTGTACAACGCCAATTCGACCGAATTTATCGGGCTGAAGAACTATCAGGCGGTCTTCACCGAGCGCATCATGCTGGAAGCGCTGAGCAACAACCTGCTGTGGATGATCGTCGGCACGACGCTGACCGTCGGCTTTGGACTGCTCATCGCCATCCTGGCGGACCGCAGCGGCTTCGAGAAGACTGCCAAGTCGCTCATCTTCCTGCCGATGGCGATTTCGATGGTCGGCGCGGGCGTGATCTGGAAATTCATCTTCGACTTCAACCCCAACATCGGTCTGGTCAACGCTGCCGTCGTCGGGCTTGGCGGCGAGCAGCAGGCGTGGCTGAGCCTGGTGCAGCCCTGGAACAACCTGTTCTTGATCATCGTGATGGTCTGGCTGCAAACTGGCTATGCGATGGTGCTGATTTCAGCGGCGATCAAGGGCATCCCGGATGAGCTTCTGGAAGCGGCGCGCGTCGACGGGGCGGGCGAGGTGCTGATCTTCCTGCGCATCATCGTCCCCAACATCGCCGGGACGCTGCTGACGGTGATCACCACCGTCGTCATCTTTACACTCAAGATTTTCGATGTCGTCATGGTCATGACCGGCGGTCAGTTCGGCACCGAAGTCATCGGCGTCCGCTTCTACCGCGAAATGTGGACGAACGGCAACGCCGGCTATGGCTCCGCTATCGCCATCGTGCTGCTCATCGCCGTCGTCCCGGTGATGATCTACAACCTGCGCGAATTCAGCAAGCGCCGTGCTTTCTAAGGAGGGCTGATCATGCACGTAATGAAACGCCGCGCTCTTTGGATGGTCAACGGCGCCCTGTTCATCATCGTCCTGCTGTGGACCATCCCGACGATAGGTCTGCTCGTCTCGTCGATTCGCCCGCGTGACGATATTCAGTCGTCCGGTTGGTGGACGGTTGTCCCGCATCTGGGCTGGGTTTCGACCGGCGAGCAGCGCCCCCTCCCCGAAGGACAAACGCGCGACCAGCCGATCACCATCGATGGCGTCACGGCGACCTACGACGAGTGGCGGGAAGGCGTCGATCTGGGGAACGGCACACGCCTGGTCTGGGTGGGCACACTGCGCCTGGGACAGCTCGAAGTTTACCGGCAGGAATGGACGGCGAGCACCCGCTTCACGCTCGACAACTACGGTCAGGTGCTCGCCGGGCGCGAATACGAGATCCGAAACACCGACGGCACGACGACGATGGTGCAGGGTGACAACCTGATGGGCGCGTTCCTCAACTCGCTGACGGTGACCATCCCGGCGACCATCATCCCGATCCTGATCGCCGCTTTCGCTGCCTACGGCTTCTCGTGGATGCGCTTCCCCGGTCGGCGTCTGCTGTTCATCATGGTCGTGGCGCTGCTGGTAGTGCCGCTGCAAATCGCCCTGAAGCCGATCCTGACCGATTACGTCAGCCTTAAGCTCAACGGAACCTACCTGGGCATCTGGCTGGCGCATACTGGCTTCGGGCTGCCGCTGGCGACCTATCTGCTCTACAACTACATCAGCGGTCTGCCGCGCGAGCTGCTGGAATCGGCATTCATCGACGGGGCGTCGCACTTCACGGTATTCGTCCGCCTGATCCTGCCGCTCTCGGTGCCGGCACTGGCGTCGTTCGCCATCTTCCAGTTTCTCTGGGTGTGGAACGATTATCTGGTCAGCCTGATTTTCCTGAGCCTGGGCAACCAGGACGCGCAGGTGCTGACCATGCGTATCGCGGCGCTGGTGGGTCAGCGCGGGCAGGACTGGTATCTGCTGACGGCGGCGGCATTCGTCTCGATGGTCGTGCCGATCGTCGTGTTCTTCGCCCTGCAGCGCTACTTCGTGCGCGGCTTGATGGCGGGGTCGGTCAAGGGATAACCCAAATTATCCCAACAATTAACCCAAAGTAATGAAGGGCGAGTGTTAAGAAAGCTCGCCCTTTGACGATTCAGCCGCCGAGCAGGGCGCGGCGGCGTTCCAGGTGTGCGCGCTCCAGGGCGTTCTGGCATAGGCGGATCGCCCGATCATAGGCGTCGGCGGCGGCTTCCGCTTCGTTCGCTCGACGCAGCAGATCGGCGCGGGCGGCATGAAACGGATAATAGTCGGAGAGGGCGTCGTGCAGGCGCATCAGAAGGCGCAGCCCGGCGCGCGGACCTTCCGCCATAGCGACGGCGACGGCGCGGTTGACCTCGACGATGGGCGATGGCGTCATTTCCGCCAGCACCCCATAGAGCGCGGCGATCTGCGCCCAATCAGTCGCCTCGGCGCTTGCCGCTTCGGCGTGCAGCGCGCTGATCGCCGCCTGAATCTGATAGGGACCCGGCGCGCGGCGGCTGAGCGCATCGTGCAGCAGGGCGCTCCCCTCTTCAATCAGCGCTTCATCCCACAGCGACCGATCCTGTTCCTCCAGCGTGACCAGATCGCCGTCGGAATCGACCCGCGCCGACCGGCGCGAATGATGCAGCAGCATCAGCGCCAGCAGCCCTTTCACCTCCGGAGCGTCGTCCGGCAGCCGGGCGGCGATCAGCCGGCAGAGGCGAATCGCCTCCTCGCACAGGTCGGCGCGCACCAGCCGGTTGCCTTCGGTCGCCGTGTAGCCCTCGTTGAAGATCAGATAGAGGACCGCCAGCACGGCGGTCAGCCGCTCGCCCATCAGGTCCGCCGGCGGGACGCGATAGGGGATGCCGGCATCGCGAATCTTGCTGCGGGCGCGGGCGAGGCGCTGCGCCATCGCCGCCGGCGATACCAGGAAGGCGCGGGCGATCTCGGCGGTGGAGAGCCTGCCCAGGGTGTGCAGCGTCAGGGCGATCTGCGCCTCCAGCGGCAGCGCCGGGTGGCAGCACGTGAAGATCAGCTTCAGGCGTTCGTCGGGAATCTCATCCATGTCGTCGTCAGATGTAGGGACATCCTGTAGGGGCAGCGCCTCGTCAAGCGGGATCATCCTGCGACCCCGTGCGCCGCCTTTGCGCAGCCGGTCGATGGCGCGCCGCTTCGCCGCCGCCACCAGCCACGCCGCCGGGTTACGCGGCGGGCGCGTCTTCCAGGCATCGAGTGCCTGCACCAGTGCATCCTGAAGGGCATCCTCCGCCAGATCGAAATCGCCGCCGAAATGGCTGAGCAGCGCCGCCAGGACGCGCCCGTGCTGTTCGCGAAAGACCTGCTCGATGGTGGAACGGGTGGGGTCGATAAGACTGCTCCTGCCCCCTCACCCCTGACGCGCATCAGAGGTGAGGGTGTGCCGTGCGTTCGGGAACTGCCGGCGCTCAGCCGCCTGGCGTCACTTTTTCCATGGCGAAGTCCATGACCGGGCGAATTTCGACGGTGCTGTCGTCGATGGCGTTGATCATGCGGGCATAGCCGATTGTCTCGTCCAGGTCTTTGCATTCCAGGATGTAGAAGCCGCCCAGGACTTCGTGCGTTTCGGCAAAGGGACCATCGGTCACCAATCCCCTGCTGCCGCCGGCGGTGCGGATGCTGGTCGCGCTGGTGATGGGGTGAAGCGGTTCGCCGGAGATGAAGGCTCCGCGCTGGCGCACGACTTTGGTGAAGTCGAAATAACCCTGCATCTCCGCTTCGGTGCTCTGACGATTGGGATCGCCGTAGATCAGGAGCATGTACTGCATGGTGGAAAAACCCCTTTTGCGCTAGAACGCGCCATCGGCGCGCTGTCAGCGGTTCATTCCGCCGTCCTAACTAGATGTCGATCCAGCCGCCGCCAGGATTACAGTTGACGGACGCTTCTCATGAAGCGCTCATCAAACGGCGCGGTTGGCGGAAAAAGAACGAGGGATGAAGGGTCGCCCCCTCATCCCTCGCCGCTCATGACTCATCCCTGCTTTAGCTGTTGCTGACGGCGATGGGTCCCACGCCCTCGGAGATGACGCCCTCGCGCGATCCGCGCTGAATCGCCAGCTTGACCTCGCCGATGGCGCGCGTCACCTGGATATCGCGCGGGCAGGCGGGGGTGCAGTTGAAAATGGTGCGGCAGCGCCACACGCCGTTCGGCTCGGCAAGGATGCCCAGGCGTTCCTTGGAGCCTTCATCGCGGGTGTCGAAAATGAAGCGGTGCGCCTGAACGATAGCCGCCGGACCAACGTATTCGCCGTTCGCCCAGAAGGACGGGCACGAGGTGGTGCAGCAGGCGCACAGGATGCACTTGGTGGTGTCGTCGAACTTTTCGCGGTCTTCCTGCGTCTGACGCCGTTCGCGTCCATCTGCCGGGACCGCCGTGTCGTTGATGAAATAGGGCATGACGCTGCGATAGTGCGCGAAGAACGGCTCCATATCAACCACCAGGTCCTTCAGGACCGGCAGACCGAGGATCGGTTCGATCTGAATACGCTCACCAACATCCTTGGCGAGCACCTTGCAGGCGAGCCGGTTGACGCCGTTGATGCGCATGGCGTCGGAACCGCATACGCCGTGCGCGCAGGCGCGGCGCAGGGTCAGGGTTCCGTCCTGCTCCCACTTGATGCGGTGCAGCAGTTCCAGCACACGGTCGGTCGGATCGACATCCTTGAGGACGAATTCCTGCCAGTAAGGCTTGTTTTTTCCGGGCACTTCCGGGTTGAACCGGCGAATACGAAATGTGACATCCATGTCCGTGTCCTCTCAGTACGTCCGAACTTTCGGGACGAAGCGCGCATCCTGCTCCGCCAGAGACAGATCGACCTTCTTCTTCGTGTTAAGCTGGAGTTCCGGGCTGCCCTGAGGATAGGGCGGCGTGCCGGCGGGGCGGCTGACCAGCGTATGCACCATCCAGCTGACGTCGTCGCGTTCCTTGGCGTCTTCGCGGCTGTGTGCGCCCCGGCTCTCCTTGCGGTTGAGGGCGCTGACGGCGGTGGTTTCCGCCATGTCGAGCAGCGCGCCCAGCTCCCAGGCTTCGAGCAGGTCGGTGTTGAACTGGAAGCCCTTGTCATCGATGGTCAGATCGGTCTGGTAGCGCGCCTTGAGTTCGCGCACCGTGTCGAGCGCCTGCTGCATGCCCTTGGCTTCGCGGAAGACGCTGACGTGATCCATCATCACCTGCTGCATGATCTTGCGCAGTTCGACCGGGCGGGTCTTGCCTTTGCCGGCGCGGATTCGGTTCATCTCGCCTTCGATCTCGGCGGTTGGGCTGGCGGGCAGCGGCGCGTAATCGGCGCGCTTCACATAATCTGCCATCGCCATGCCGCCGCGCCGACCGAAGACTACCAGGTCCACCAGCGAATTGGTGCCCAGGCGGTTGGCTCCGTGACAGCTGACGCAGGCGACTTCGCCGGCGGCATACAGACCGGGCAGCACCGTCCAGTTTTCGTCGATGACGACCTCGGCGTCCACGTTGGTGGGGATGCCGCCCATCGCATAGTGCGCCGTCGGCTGGATGGGCATCGGCTCCTTGACCGGATCAACGCCCAGGTAGGTGCGGCAGAAATCGAGGATGTCCGGCAGTTTCTTCTCGATGGTCTCGGCGTCGATGCGGCGCGATTCGCCGGCTTCGGCGAGATAGCGGTTGACGGTCTGCGGGGTGACATCCAGATAGACGTAGTCCTTGCCCTTGACGCCGCGCCCCTCGCGGATTTCCAGATAGATCGCCCGGCTGACCACGTCGCGGCTGGCGAGGTCCTTGATCTTCGGGGCGTATTTTTCCATGAAGCGCTCGCCGCGCCCGTTGATCAGCACGCCGCCCTCGCCGCGCACCCCCTCGGTGATGAGGATGCCCATCTTGTAGATGCCGGTGGGGTGGAACTGGTAGAACTCCATATCCTGAAGCGGGATGCCCCGGCGGTAGACGACCGCCGCGCCGTCGCCGGTCAGGCTGTGGGCGTTGCTGGTGACGTTCCACACGCGCCCCCAGCCGCCGGTGGCGAAGAGCGCCGCCTTGGCGTGGAAGACGTGGAACTCGCCGGTCCCCAATTCGAGGGCGATCACGCCGGCGAATTTGCCGTTGTTCATGATCATATCGACGACGTGGAACTCATCGTAGAAGGTGACGTTGTGCTTGATGCACTGCTGATAGAGCGTCTGCAAAATCATGTGACCGGTGCGGTCGGCGGCGTGGCAGGCGCGGCGGACCGGTTTTTCGCCGAAATTGCTGGTGTGCCCGCCGAAGCGCCGCTGGCTGATTTTGCCCTCGTCGGTGCGGTCGAAGGGCAGCCCCATGTGTTCCAGTTCGATCACGGCGTCGATGGCATTTTCCGCCAGAACCTTCGCCGCGTTCTGATCTGCCAGATAATCACCGCCCTTGACGGTATCGAAGGCGTGCCAGAGCGGGTTGTCTTCGTCCAGGTTGCCGAGCGCGGCGCCGATGCCGCCCTGGGCGGTCCCGGTGTGGCTGCGGGTCGGGTACAGCTTGCTGATCACGGCGGTCTTCGCGCCGCCTTTGGTCGCGTACAGCGCCGCCATGAGTCCAGCGCCGCCGGCTCCGACGACAATCGCTTCAAATTGATGGGTCTTCATCGCTTTCCTCAAGAACCCCGTAATTGTGTGAGTGGATGTGATCGGTGATGCCTGTCGCCTTGTCCGTCAGGACCGCCTGCTAGCCGCCGTGCAGCGCGCGGGTGGCTTCCTGCGCCAGCTCAATCGCCGAGCTGTCGATGGTGTTCAGCAGCGCCAGACCACCCAGGGTCAGCAGCACCACCGCCCCGATCACGCACAGGTAGATCGCCGCGCTCTTGGCGAAACGGCTGCCGGATGTGTAATCGGTCAGCACGTAGCGCAGTCCGTTGAAGCCGTGAATGACGACCAGCGCTAGCAGGGCGAAATCGTAGAGCTTCCAGACGGCGACGCCGCCGACCAGCATCCCCCAGCGGTTGGCGACGAATTCAACCGCTGTGCCGGTCTCGTTGGCGAGCGTTGTGCCGACGACGGTGTGCCCCGCCAGGGTGATGTCGAAGACGCCCTGGATGAGGTGGATCATCGCCAGATGCCCAAAGACCAGCGGGACGATCAGGAGTCCGCTGACACGCATGAAGCTCCACCAGAAGCGTTCGACCGTGCTGCCCCGCCCCTGCGACTTGCGCGCCGGGATGATCACGCTGGAGATGGCGGAGAGCAGGACGGCGGCGATGATGGCGACAGCGATGCCCGCCGCAAACGGCGCCTGCTTGACCACCGCATCGACGATGTTCATCACCGGACGCCCCTCGTTGTAGAAGTTGAGGACGTGCGAGAACATGATCAGGAAGGTGGGAATCAGGATGATGGCTGTCGCAGCCAGCACGATGACCGCCGCTCGCGCCTGATGCTTCCACAGCTTGGGGCGCGCGTCGAAGATGGCGATGCGCAGTCCGTTGAGCGCATGATAGATCACGCAGGCGACCAGACCGAATTCGCCGAGGGTGAAGATAGGGGACTGATAGGCGGCAATGGCATCTACGTAAAGTTCAGGGTAGAAGACTGCCCAGGAGGTGTCGATGACGTGCAGGGTGAGGAAAAGCACAACGCCGAGACCTGAAATACGGTGGAGCACCCAGCTCCACTGTCCGATTGCGCCGCGATACCGCAGCGT
>JAEURA010000256.1 GCA_016789005.1 Anaerolineae bacterium | reverse complement strand
CGTACAGATTTGCTTAGCTTTTCATTGTGACCGTTCGCTCTTCTAAGCCATCACAACGCTCTATCAATGAATCTGGACGTATTGTCAGGCATCAGGCGAGGACAAGTGCTCCGACGCTGACGCGACTGGTCCGATTCGGATCCGCGCAGTGGATTTTAGGGCGAAGATGCGGCAGGCATCGGACCTGCCGCATCACGAGGAGACTGATCTACGAGGCAGAGACGCTGATTCGCTGAAGGAAGAGGTTATTGCCTTCGTTACTTTCGCTGACGGCATTGTCCACGTCAACGACCACCTTGGTGTTGATCGAGGCGTAGGGGCTGGGGTAGCCGGAGTAAGTACAGGTCAGGATACGTCCTCCGCGCGCCGCCATGCTGTCGAGAGTCCACTCACAGGCTGGTGACGGATAGTTCTCGCCGGGATACCAGACAATACGGAAGGGTGTGCCGCTCACCGCTGCATTCCCCTGGTTGTACACGCCGACGCGCACGTTCACCGGTTGTCCCCGCACCGGCGTTGCCGGATCGAGCGAGAATTCACTGACGTACAGATCGGGCTGCCCGCCGCCACCAGGCGCGGTCACGCTGATGGCGCGGGTAAACCGGTTGTTTGCCTCGTTGCTCTCGGAAACAGTGTTGGTTGTATCGACCGCGACCAGCGTATTGATCGAGGCATAGGGGCTGGGATAACCGGCATAAGTACACGTCAGAATCCGCCCACCCCTGGCAGCCAGTCCATCCAGGTCCCAACCGCAGGCAGGCGACCCGTAGTTTTCGCCGGGATACCAGGCGATGTGGAAGCTGACGCCGGATATCGATGCGTCTCCCTGGTTGTAGACCCCAAGACGCACGTTGACGGGCTGTCCCTGGATCGGCGTTGACGGATCGAGCGCGAACTCGCTGACATAAAGATCAGGCTGCCCGCCGCTGCCCGGCACAGGCGTAGGAGGCGGAAGCGCGGTCGGCGGCGCTGCCGGCGCGCCGATCAGCGCCAGCCCGCCGCAGTTGCCAGCCAGTGTGCTGACCCAACCCGCCATCCATCCCTGAACGCCGCCGAAATTCACCACGTACCACTGTCCATTGTAGCCGATGACCGGGAGTTCCATGCCGCCGGTCGCTTGACCAAGGACCGCATACTCCGTCCCCGGACCGCTTCGCACGTTCACCGTGCTGCTGTCGGCACTGCGCAGCCGACACCCGCTCGAATCGGGCGTCGCCGTGACGATGGTCGGAAGCGGTGCCGTGCCAGAGGTCCCGGAGGTCGGCGCAACCAGCGCCAGCGGTGGATTACCGAAAGCGGTCGCCCAGACGAACGCCATCGAACCGCTCAGCGCAGGGTCGGAGAACACCGGTCCGGTCGGCGAAGCGGCGCTCTCATTCATGTAGTACACGCCATCTGCCGTGCTGAACACGAAACCGGTCGGTACGCCAAGGACCTGGGCAGCCTGCTGCTCCAGCGGCGCAAGGATGGCGCTGCCCAGCCTGATCCAATGCAGGCGGTCCAGCGTTCCGTCATAGCGTCTGAAGAGCGCGATGCGTCCATCCGCACCCCAATGCACATCGTAGACAGTGCTCACACTGTCGGAAAAGAAAAGCGAAACAGGCACGTACTCGCCTAAGTTAGCCGGTCGCACCAACCCGACCGCATTAGTGGTGATGGGCGATATGCCTCCTACTGGCGGTCCAGGGGCATACCCGGACTGGAAATACGCCTCGATGGCATGTCCATTCGGCAGCAAATCCACATCCTTCATCGTATAAGGGCTGCTAAGCAGCGGCTGCCCTACCCCAGGCGCGCCCAACGGGTACCACGCGACAGCGCCATAAGGATCGCTGCCGGTTTCGAGGCGGTCGAACCGCACGACAACCACCGCGCCGAGCGTTGCCGAGTCTTCGCCGAGCAGCAGCACGTAAGGAACGACAGGTGTGGATGCCAGGAATTCTCCGCCGACAAAACCGGCGATCTCTGTTCCTCCACTGCGCAGCTCATGGACTTCGGCGCCGGTCGTCATGTCGAAGACGACCACACGCCAACCTGGCGTACCAGCAGGCTGCGCAGAGAAACTCACGGCAATTCTGCTGCTGTGATCTGAGGAGTAGCGGTCGCCCAGACGTGCTGCTTCATTCGCCGCCGCCTCGTAGACACGCAGCCATGCGCCGGTCTGAAGGTCATAGAAGCTGACCGCAGAAAGTCCTGTCGTCAGAGTTGTCGTTTGTGCCAGGTAGCGTCCATCCTGTGAAATGTGCATCGCCCGAAAACTGCAGGGCGCGGCTGCCGCTTCATTCGGCAAGGCGGGGCGCTGGATGGACGCAAATTCACCCGAAGCGTTGATCCAGTGAAGGGTATCGCTGCACTGATTGTGGACGACCAACCACCAATCGCTGGCGGGAAGTCGCACAGCACTCGCGGTTGACCTGAAGCCGTCAGCTGGACCGGCAAGTAAGAGAAGAACGACGAGGACCGAAAATAGCGCGAGGCGGATAGCGCGGGCTGAAGTCATTGCAACCCTCCTAGGATGCAGAGGCTCTGGATAGTCGCCCACCCTCTATCAAAGCATCACAGCATAATTGTGTTGTTGGGCGGCTTCCCAAGGAGCGTGCTCTGAACCAGCCTTTGGAGCGCATCTCTGGGGGAATCGGCGTCAGCCCATTGAATGAGCCAGCCCACCCCATCGGCTGATACAGCCAACCGCTCCTAGCCTAAGTATAGAGTTCGTGCGCACAAGTCGATAGTGATGGATGTCACAATCGCGCCACAGTGTTAGCTGCTGCGCGTTGTGTAGACAATCTCGTATCGTCCCGCGTTCAGCTCAAGCGCAGCCGCGGCATCGATCCTAACCGCAGCTTCAACTGGCACACCATTGAGCAGAAGCTGATCTGCCGCAACGTCAGAAAGCACCACCGACGCCGTCGCGTTGAAGGGGACGACGACCTGGAGCGTGATCAGCCCGGCATCATCGATGTTCCAGCCGCTTTCATACCATCCCGAAGCGGAGCGGTAGCGCGCCTTCGCCCACCGCAGTGCAGGATCAGGATTCGGCGCGATACGAGCATGACGAAAGCCGGTGACGGCGCAAGTCTTGAAGCGAACCCATCCAGAGAAGTTCTGTCCCATGTCCAGAACCACCTCCCCCGCCGGCGTGTGAATCAGGGCGACCGGGCGGATCTCCTCGTTGACGCAAACAGGGAGTGATCGCCGCGCCTCCAGCCGGTCCTTGCCCAGCGTCAGTTGGCTGACCCTGAACTACCTCAGTTACTTCTTCCGTCAGCAAGGAACACTCTTATGGACTTCGGACGAAGGCGGTAAGTCCTATGCGACGGTCGAATCTGCCACCGCCTGGCTTCAGATGTGGGCGGACATGCGCGCCGAAGGGCTGATTCCCGATGCTGAAACCTCCGCAACATTCACCGAAGACGGACCAGACAGCTCGGCGCTCGTGGCGGGCGCAGCGGCTATCGGTCTCATCTGGAGCAATCAGGGTGCAGCCTATCAGGCAGCAATGACCGACGAGCTGTGGCTTACGACGCTCCCCGTGGGCGGCGAAGCTTCGTACGCCATCCAGAACAGGTCTACGCTGCCATCGCGGATCGGACGATCCCGCAGGACCCGAACCTTCCGAATGACCAGGAGTTCGTGAATGAACTCGAACTGATCGGTCAACAGGTGGCATTCGGTCAGAGCACGGTGGATCAGGCGGCAGCTGACCTCATCGCGCTGATCGAGCGTCTGGCAGTCAAGTAACTTCCAGGCAGATCATCAGGTTGGGAAGGCGCGGGACCAACTGATCGGTCCCGCGCTTTTTGTTTCGAGACCGGCAAACGTGCCTGATTTCCAATGCCTCTCGTCCGTATTTTGTCCTGGCGAGGCAAAGGCGTTATCATCGCTTGGCGATGTGTCGGACCCAACAGAAGCTTATGAGGCAGACAATGATATGAAGCTGATTGTGGCGATTGTGGACGAAAAGGATGTTGACAGGGTCATGTCCACGCTGACGCGCCAGCGTGTGAGCATTACCCGCGTCAGCAGCACAGGCGGCTTACTCAGCCCAGGGAACTCCACCCTCTTGATTGGCATCGATGAGCAGCGTGTGCCGCAGGTTACGCAGTTGATTTCGGAACTGGCGTCGCTGCGCAAGTCGGTCGTTCCCTATACTTACGAGGGCGTCCACCCGCTCACGGGACTTGCCGAAGTAGAAGTGGGCGGATTCCTTTCGTTCGTCCTCGATGTCGATCATTTTGAGCAGGTGTAGACCATGTCAAAACTGATTCTCGCCATTATTTTCAATTCAGATGCGGTTGATCCGCTCTCCCAGGCGCTCCTCGCCGGTGGCTATTCCGTGACAAAGATCAGCAGCACGGGCGGGTTTCTGCGGCGGCAAAACGCGACGTTCGTGATCGGCGTTGAGGAGGGTCGCCTACCCGATGCGATGACGATTATCCGCGACGTATGCCGTCCCTACAGCCGTCCAGAGGGGCACGCGGCGACGATCTTCGTGCTGGATGTCGCCGAATTCACGCGCGGCTGATTACCGCTGCGATGCCTTTTCAGAGTGGACGCTGTTGTCCCCGCCAACCTGACGGCTCATCGTAGTTTTCGACGACAAAAAAGCCCGACCGGCAGGGTCGGGCATTTTGTTCAGATGGAGATAACGGGTTTCAGCTAAGCGCGCGTAGCTTACTGCTGAATTCGCCCGACGCCGGCTCACACTTTGACTGCGTTGGTGCGCCCCTTCAGACTGAACATCCTACTGCTCGGCGGATATCGCAGAGTAAATCTGTTCGATATTGTCTGGTCCGCCCTGGAACGGCTTACCGTTCGTCCGGCGTGCGATCCGCGTCATCAGGTCTTGATCGGCATACTGTCCATATGAGATGGTGAACACCTTGACACCATCAGCGTTCTCACCATCGGGCAGGCACATCTCAAACATCTGGTTCTCTGTGATGGTGCTGGACGTGTCGCCGCCATCTGAGAGCAGGACGATTCCATACAAATGAGGTTCACCCGCCGCATCGTGACGCGCGCGCACATCTTCGATTGTCGCCACCGCCATACACATCGCATCATGCAAGGCGGTACCGCCATCTGCGTACAGCCCACCCACATTCTGCACTATCGTCTCGCCTACCTCAGAGATGAGTCCGCCCTGCCCTATCCAGACGG
>JAEURA010000231.1 GCA_016789005.1 Anaerolineae bacterium | reverse complement strand
ATCCGTCTGGGTGGGCGTCGAATCGCGGAGCGAATCTGAAGAATCAGAATCGGGCATGCCATCCTCCTGGAACAGGTCAATCGACCACAGCGCGCGCTTCGATAGTAATTCTAAAGTCGGTTCCATCACAACCTATTGAGGAGGGGCAGCATGAGACGGCTGATGATCCTGCTGGCAGCGTTCATCCTGGTGATCGGCGGGGCTGCCGGCGCGCAGACTGCAGAGACGCGCAGCGCTGCATCGACGGCGGCATGGCGCGAAGACCTGCAAAGCCTGATGGCACTGATCGACCGGCAGCATCCCGATCCGTACCGCTACACGCCCCAGGTGGAGTTCGCGGCGCTGGCAGACGACCTCGACGCGGGGATTCCGCAGTTCAGCGATGCCCAGATCGTCGTGCGGATGATGGAAATCGTCAGCCTGCTCCACGACGGACACAGCCACCTCTTCCCGCCGATCCAGACGGGCATGGAATTCACACTCTACCCGCTGGTGTTCTATCCCTTCAGCGACGGCGTCTATCTGATCGACGCCGCGCCGGAGTATGGCGAACGCATCGGCGCGCGGCTGGTGCAGATCGGCGGGACGCCCGTCGAGGACGTGCTGGCGCAGGTCGCCCGACTTGTCCCGCGCGACAACGACTCCGGCGGGCGGGTGCTGCTGCCGGCGAACCTGGCGACGGCGGAAGTGCTGCTCGGCTTGGGTGTGATCGACGACGCCGATCAGCCAGACTTCCTGCTCGAACTGCCCGACCGATCGACCGAGACGCTCAACCCGGCGCGCATCGCAGCGGCGGATTTCCTGGCGCGCTTCCCGCAGCACTACCGGCTGCCCAATGACGCGGATGTCCTTTCGCGGGCGCGCCTCAATGAGCGGCTGTGGTGGACGCCGCTGGATGACGGGCGGGCGCTCTACGTGCAGTACAACGAGACGCAGCGCCTCGGCACGACGCTGGATGACCTGGAAGCCGCGCTGGGCACGCCGGAGATGGCGCGGCTGATCCTCGATCTGCGCTACAACCCCGGCGGCGACATCGGCACCGCCCGCGCCTTCCGCACCCTGATCGCCGAAGATGCCCGCTTCCAGCAGCCGGGCAGCCTGATCGTGCTGACGGCGCGCAACACCTTTTCGGCAGCGGTGGTCTTCGCGCTGTGGCTGGAACACGACGCGCAGCCCGTCTTCATCGGCGAACCGACGGGCGGACGACCGCTGATGTACGAGAACAACCGCGTGACGACTCTGCCCAATTCCGGTCTCGATGTGTACATCGCGACGCGCGCCCGCAGCGATGTCGAGCCGACGGACACGCGCGAAGCGATTGAGCCGGAAATCCTCATCCCGCTGAGCGCCGCCGACTACTTCGAACACCGCGACCCGGTGCTGGAGGCGGCGCTGGCGTACATGCCATGACCTCACCCCCAGCTCGTTCGATGAGCGGGTTGGGGGTGAGCATCAGGATCAGCCGTAGGTCATGGTGAAGCCGACCGTGAAGCTGCACGGCGTGCCGTCGATGGAGAAGTTGCCCACCGCCGACCCGTTCATCGACCGGCTGCTGACGACGTTGATGTAGAGCTGCGAATTGAACGTGGAGTCGAAGGTGTAGGTTCCAAAGTAGGCGTTCGGTCCGGTGCGGGTGTAGCGGTCGCCCTCGTTGGTGAAAGATGAACCATCCGCCGACACGCTGATGAAGACCGGGTAGCTCAGATCGTCGAACATCTCCGCCGAAGGGATCGCTATGTTCTGTCCGCCCTGGCAGGAGGCGTTGGTCGTCGGGTGGATGCTGAACTGCCAGCGCCCGCTGAGCGGCGCCGCCCCGCCGACGACCGCCGCGCCGGAGTCGCCAGCGCCGCCCGCCGCAGGAGGCGGCGCGACCACGCCGGGGATGACCGGCGGGGCGTCGGCAGCGCCCACCACCGCGCAGTCGCCCGCCGTCTCGACCTCTTCGGCGGCGACCCACAGCTCATTGGCGGATGTGCCGGGCATCGCCTCTTCTTTGTCGAGCTGATACCACAGATCGCCGTCGTCCTCGGTGAAGCTGCCGGTGGCAGTCACCGGGGTATTCGGGGGCAGGAAGGCGATAGCGCCGCGATTTTCTCCCGGACCGACGCGCAGCCGCGCCGTGTCGCGGGCGGCGGCGCTGACCGTGCAGGGTTCACCCGCCCCGGCGGCGCTGCCCGCGCTCCCTCCGGCTGCGCCGCCCGTCACAACCGCGCCGGTGTCCTTTCCACCGCCCGACGATGCGCCCCCGTCCGCTGATGCGCCGGTGAGGTCCTGCGGCGCGCCTCGGAACTGCTCGCCGTCGAAGCCCTGAGCAAGCTGGATGATCAGCGCTTCGGCGGTGGAGCCGGTCAGATCGGTGATTCCGCGAATCATGCCGTACCAGCCGTCGCTCATCTGCACGGCGATCAGATAGCCGCTGCTGCTGCGGGCGTAGGCGATGGCGCGCCCGTCCACTTCCAGGACGACCGGGGTGGTCTCGCTCTCGAAGAACACTTCCTGCAGGCGCTCCACGACCTCGGCGGCGTCAAACGTGACGTTGCCGACCACCACCTCGCGCAGTTCGCCAGGGGGCGACACCAGCCCGACGAAATCGGCGCTGGGCGAACCGATGATGACGTTCAGGGTCCCCAGCGTATCCGGCTGGATGGTCCAGTCTTCGGGCAGGACGATGGCATAGCCCTCGCCCAGCTGGTAGATCACATCCTGCGCAGCGGCGGGCAGGACCCCCGCGCAGAGCACGACGATCAGGAATGCCAAAAGGATTCGCTTCATGAAAGTGCCCCTCAAAATAGGATTTACGTCGGACGCGCCGAGGCGCTTAAGTCTTGCATCATTGCGAGGATTATAACGCGCGCCGCCCGATATGCCAGTTGTCCGGGATCGGCGTCTTAGCGCGCTTCGATGCGCGCCCTACAGGCAAAAAAAGAGCCGCCCCCTAAGGGAGCGGCTCCGCTTGCGGCGTCCGAAAGCGCGCAGAAGATCAGGCGGGGAGCGACTGCGTGATCGGCGTCAGGAGCCGGGTGACCAGCGTCTTCAGTTCGCGCATGGAGACGGGCTTGGAGAGGAAGAGATCGAAGCCCAGCTGACGGCAGGCTTCTCGGTAATGATCTTCGCCGGAGACGATGATCACCTCCGTGCCTTCAACCTGCTTCGCCTTCAGGTAGCGCAGCAGATCCGTGCCGTGATCGCCCCCCAGGCGCATATCGCAGATAATGAGATCGTATTGGCGGCGCGACACAAGTTCGCGCGCGTTTGCCAGACTGGTTACAGGATCGATCTCCAACCCCAAGGCGCCCATTGTCTTGCTGTACAGCAGCAGGAGATCGGCATTATCCTCCACGATGAGGACCCGCGATCGATCAGCCATGTTTCACTTGAACCCTACACCATTTGTTTGAGTATAACACAACATCCCATTTCTCCATAAATTTACTATCAAAGCGCTTACGCTGTAAAGTGAATTCAGATTTTCTTCACGAAACTTTTACGCCCTTGGTTTGTCCACAAGATTACATCGATATAAAACAATGCGCAATTCTGCGCGAATCTGTGGATAATCGAGCATTATGTAGATTTATGACGCGCAAAAGCGAGCGCCAACCCTGCACCGGCGATCAGCCAGAGGGCGACGCCGGCGACCAGTATGCCGGGCAGCCATGCCGGGCGGTATTCGAAGACGATCTGATGCGCACCGGCGGGCGTCAGGATGGCGCGGAACATCACGTCGGCGCGGTAGATGGGGACCGGGCTGCCGTCGAGCGCCGCCGTCCAGCCGGGGTAATAGGCATCGGTCAGCAGCAGAATCGAGGGTGCGGCGGCGGCGACCTGCAGCGTGATGCGTTCGGCGCTGTATGCAAGGATCTGCACTTCCGGCGCAGCTTCAGAGCGTGCAGCGCCGAGACTTTCCCACGCCCGGCAGCCTTCTGTGGTCAGCACCACCTGCGCCGCCGGGTCGAACGCCGCGTCGCGCATGAGGTCGAGCGCCGCTTCTGTGCCCATCTCATCGTCCTTCACGCAGAGGGGCGGCGCGGTGAAGGCGAAGGCGCGGCGGACGCTCGACGCCGGCAGTTCGTAGAGTTTGATGTCCGACGACAGGACGCGCCGATAGGGATCGGGTGAGAGCTGGGCGAACGTTTCATCAGGCGCGTTGACCAGGGTGACGGCGCGGACGTTCCCGCCGGGGGCGGTCTCGACTATGAGCGCGGCAGCAGCGCGGGGCGGATCGAGCGGGTAGCGCGCCAGGAAATAGCGGTCCACCGCTTCGCCGCTCAGGATCGCATCCAGCAGCACATCGTCGGCGTGCAGCCGGGGTGGGTCGCACGGCGGAGTCTGGCAGGCGTACAGCACCTCGACGGCGGCTGCCGTGAAACCCGTCCGGTTCGGATAGACTGCCGATCCGCTCACCGGCAGCGCCGTGTCGTAGAAGACGCCGTCGTGGACCAGATCGTAAACTTTGTCGGTCAGCAGGTAGCGGGTATCGGTCAGGCGCAGCCAGCGCAGCTCCGGGATGCAGGGTCCGCCGCAGGCGTCGTCGTAGAGGATCTCCCGCAGCCGCCCGTCAAGCGTGCGGGGCACTCCTTCTATTTCGTCCGGCGGCAGCAGCGCGGTGAAGGCGGTATAGAAGCGGGTGGGCAGCAGCCCGCCGTCGAAGCCATCGACCGAGGGAATGCCCCACAGCACCGGCTGATTCGCCGCCAGCACTTCTTTCAGCTTGACCGTGTCGAACGCCAGCGCCCGCGCCTCGCCGGTGATGTTCAGCGCCTCATAGCGCGCCTCCAGCGCCGCCCGGTCGCCAGGATCGAACTGCAAATCGCTCAGGCTGAGCAGCCGCCCCGGCGGGGTAGACTCCGACCCCGCACCGGAATAGACCGACATCTGGCTGATGCTGAAGCGCTGCGCCGAGAAGGCGTCGGGGGTGACCAGCTGGTTGTAAGCCAGCGCGCCGGAAGCCAGAATCAGTTCCAGCACGGCGGCGGCGAGGACGAGGGTTCGCCCGCCGCGCCTGATCCTGGTCTGCCAGCGCCCTGCAAGCAGCGGCAGGGGGCGCAGGCTGGCGATCAGCACCGCGCCGACGCCAATCGCCAGGGCGGCGATCCAGCCGATCCAGGTGATCGCTTCCGGCGGGTAGGTCGGCGTCTGATCCGGGGTGTGCGCCGCCAGCGGAGCCAGCGCCATCAGCCCGACGATGAGGGCGGCGAAGATGCCCGCACGCACGAAGGGCAGCCCGCGCAGCGCCCCGGTGGACTCGTCTTCCTGTGGAACGGCGCGCAGCAGGCGGTCCGCGCCCGCTGCCGCCAGCATCGCCGCGCCCAGCGCGAACAGCGCCAGCCAGCGCGCCGGCACGCGAAAGAGGTTGAAGCCCGGCAGCCCGGCGAGCGCCAGATAGAGCGGGTTATACAGCCCGTAGGCGAGCGCCAGCCCGACCGCCGCCAGGATGATCCAGCGCAGCAGCGGTCGGCGGCGCTCGCCCCCGGAGGGACGCGGGATCAGTCCGATCCAGGCGAGCGCCAGCATGACGATGCCCGGATAGGCGATGTATTCGCTGAAGATCATGCGGTCGAAGCTGGGCAGCAGGCCGCGCCCGGTCACGAACGGGCTGAAGGAGAACGCCGTCGCCTGGTTGACGTTGAAGCCGCCGCTGCGATTCGACAGGCTGGAAAGCTCCAGCGTGGGGATGAGCTGCGGCAGCGCCAGCAGCACCGCCCCAACCCCGGCGAATGCCAGAGTCAGCAGCCCGCGCGCCGGGCGGGTGCAGAGCGCGTAGAGCGCCAGCGCGACTCCGCTGATGAACACCGTCTGGGTATGCCCACTTAAGATCTGCAGCGCCCACGCCATCGCCAGCAGGGGGAAAGCGAACCTCACCCCCCGACCCCCTCTCCATATGGAGAGGGGGGGACGAGCGCAGCGAGTGGGGGTGAGGTATGCCCGGTCGAACAGGAAGAGCAGCCAGGGCAGCCATGCCAGCCCTTGCAGCTGGTTGATCTGCTCGACGTGCGCGCCCAGATGCCCGCCCAGGGCGAAACCCGCCGCCCCGATCAGCGCCGCCGCCCTGCCCGCGCCGAGCATCCGCCGCGCCAGGGCATAAGCGCCGAGCGCCGCCCAGAAGACGTGGGCGATGGCGCTGACCCGCACCGCGTCCGGCGGACTCAGCGGGGCGACCAGCCAGTTAGGCGGGTAGAAGGCTCCGATCTGCGGGTTCGCCAGCAGTGGCGCGCCCATGAACAGGTCGGGCGTCCACAGGGGCAGCCTGCCCGCGCGGAAAGCCTCAGCGCGCACCGCCCAGTAGGGATAGTGATAGCTGAAGGTATCGCCGCGCGCCATGATCCAGTCGGTGAAGGCGAGGCGGTTGAAGACGACCAGGGTGAGCGCCAGCAGGACGAAGACGGGCAGGAGGCGACGGATCAAGATAGACGGCTCTGAAGAAGGAGCAGGCGGGGATCAAACTTCAGGGGCGCGGTCAGGCGCGCCCCTGAAACGAGTGTGTTGGTAAGACAGCAGACCAAACGAGCGTGGACGATGCCCACATCGTCCTATGCCTGCGGCTGATCGTCCTGCGCCGGCGGGATGAAGTGCTCTTCGTGATGCAGCTTTTCTGTTGAAACCAGCAGCACCATGCCGGCGACGGTGAGCAGGGCGACGACGATGATGATGAAACCAGCCAGGGTATGCATGGGGCACAGCCTTTCCACTTCATTCTCGTTGGGCGAAGATGCGTCCATTTTAGCATCTGCCGGGAAAAGTCAACACATCCGCCTGTCGATCACGGCGTCAGGTACAGGTCCACCCATGCCGGACGCGCCGGGTTTGTCCCGGCGGCGAGCTGGTCGCGCCACGCCGAATCGGTGAGCGGCTGCCCGGTCGTGTTGACCCACTCGTAGTAGCTGTAGACGCCGCCGCGCACCAGCTGCAAGCCTTCCGGGCGGTCGCTGACCACGTAGATGTCATCGACCAGCCCCGCCGCCACCTGCAAGTAGCCGGCAGGGCTGGTGGCGGTGATGGCGGTCAGGGCGGCATTGCGCGGCGGGTTTCCGTCATACTGCATCAGCTCGATGCGCACGTAGCCGTATGCGCCCCGGAAGTTCTCCTGAAAGTAGAGCAGCACCTCTTCGGGGATCGGCTCCCCGGCGATCTCGCGCCGCGCCACGTCCGCCGCCATCGCCGAAAGCACCGCCTGGGTGCGCGCCTGGCGGATGACCATTGCCATGAGCCGCTGGTCGAAACCGCGCGCCTCCAAGCCGTTCGCCAGCAGATTGCACAGGATGGCGATGCGGGCGAAGACCAGCGGGTTATGTTCGACCGTCGTATGCGTGGTCAGGCGTATGGTCTCGCCGCCGCCGCCCAGTCCGCCGGGCAGCAGCACATAGGCGGCGGTGGCGTTCTTCAGCGCCGCCCAGCTCGCCAGCATGGTGGTCAGTTCGCGGCGCTTCCAGGCGTCGGTGTGCATCACGGGCGGTTCCAGCGCCGGGTCATGGACCAGGAGCGGCTGAAGGGTCCACAGCCAGCCGCCATAAGCATTTTCCATCCAGTTTTCCGGGCTGATTCCGCTGGTCTGCTCGCGCAGCGTCGAAAGCGCCGGGACGTACTCAGGAAACGCCGCTGCGCCCAGCGCTTCGACCAGCGCGTAGGCGGCGTCCGAGCCGAGCGCCGCCGCCAGATCAAGACCGACCGGCAGGGCACGCCCCGGCACGTCGGGGTCCATGAGCCGCTGGAAGTATTCGGCGTCGAGCGTGTAGCGCCCGCCGAACAGCCGAAAGCCGCGCCCGGCGTCGCGCATTGCCTCGGCGGATGTGCCCCCACCGAGCAGCAGACTGTTGATGCGCGGCGGCGGCAGGTCGCGGGCAGCGGCGCGGAAGGCTTCCAGGGCGGCATCATCCGCCAGCGCCGCCAGCGGCAGGTCGCTTCCGTAAATTGACTGGGCGATGGGCAGCAGATCGGTCGGGCGCAGGTTGTCCGAAGGTCCGATCAGGAATTCGATGGTGTCGTTGAAGTCCGTCCAGGCGGTCAGCCCCTTCTCGCTTGTCGCCATCGCCCGCAGGACGAGCAGCCCGGCGCGCGTGTCGGCGGCACTGTTCAGCAGGAAGGTGATGCGCCCCATCCAGGTGATGGCGCGGAAGTAGCTGGCGAGCAGCGCGTCGTTCTCGTAGTGGCTGCGCGGGCTGTACAAGCCGAAGTCCTCATCGTAATTTTCCAGGAAGGGGATCGGCACAACGCCCTCGCCCAAGCGGGCGGCAGCGGCGATGGGTTCCGCCAGGGCGATCAGCGCCGGGTCAGCGTCGATCAGCGCTTCGGAGGCGAAGACGGTGACGAATTCCCGGTACAGCTCGGCGGACTCCGTGCCTGCTTCCCCCAGCGCGGCTTCGCCGTCTGCCAGCAGGAGGAGCATGACGGCGTAATAGACGGCGGCATGGCGGGCGGCATCCTCCAGCGGCGTGCCCCTGGCGGCGGCGTATTGCGCCTGCGCCTGCCTGAAGCCCTCGGCGGCGATGGTGGTCAATTGATTGTAGAAGACGCCGGTCTCCAGGTACATGAGGGTGTAGCGGTAGATCATATACAGGTTTTCCAGCATCATGTCGGTGGTGATGAAGTCGGAACGCCCGGTGCTGCGGTCCAACCAGAGCGACTCGTCATGCCAGGAGCGCCCGGCGGGCACGACGACGAAGCCGTTGCGCGAGAGGGTCTCCAACTGCACCGGCGACAGCCCGGCGTCGCCGACATAGGCAACCTGGCTGAGATCGACCGGCAGCGCCGGCATGTTCCCGGCATAGGCGGCTGGCAGCGTCATCTGCAGGGGATCGGGCGGGATGATGTCGATGAAAGTGTCCGGCGCCCAGCTCCAGGCGGCGAAAGCGTCGTCGAGCGCGGGCATGGCGCTGACCGGCGGCACGGTCGGCAGAGGGGCGTCAAAGGCGGTGATCTGCGGTGCGCCGGCGAGCGGGATCGTCCCGGCGGGGAGCGCCTGCGCCGCGCTGTACGGTTCGATGAAGTAGGTGTCGCCCACCCCTTCGGCGATGAAGCCGTTGAAGATGCCCGCGCCGGAAGCGTAAGGCGTGCTGCCGGTGGTGATCTCCCACCAGGTGATGCCCTCGGCGCAGGTGGGCTGATAGCCGATGACGATGAAGCGCGTGCCTTCATCAAGCTGGGTGACGATTGCCGCGCCGGTTCCTGGGTTGGCGCGCAGCCGCACCGGCGTCGGCGTGTCGGTGCGGGTGACCATGCCGGCGACGCCGTAGCTCAGGCGCGGCGGAAGCTGGGGGTTGCAGATGGGCATATCGCCCTGGGCAGCAGCCGGCAGGACGAAGGCGGAGGAAAGAAGCCCGATGACGAATATGAACAGCAGCGAGCGTTTCATGGTCTTCCTCAATGTTGCATCCGTTATGGATAGTATCTGTGAGCGAGGTTTTTCCCTGACGCGATCCTCGCTCTCCCTACCTCCCAGTGTACGCCTCTTTGCGGCGATTGTTTGTTACACTACTCGCTTGCTATTGCAATTGAACTTCGGTAAAATCAGAATTGCAGCTTGTGTAAAATTGAACAAACTGTGTCAAGTCGCCGTGAGTCATTTCGGCAACCATTGCTTTCGTCCTCAAGTCATCTGGAAGCGGTGAATGGGCGTCAACATCAACCTCAATAATCGTCAGCCATCGGGTGGTCAGTCGCTGTCCATCGTCTGGATCATCGCCGGCGTCCTGGGGATCATCTTCGGTGGTCTTCTGATCGGCGCACTCACGCCAACCCTTCTCCCCGTACAGGGGTCAGCCGAATCGCAGCAGGTCGATGCCCTGTTCCGCTTCATGCTGGTGATCGGCGGCGCGATCTTCCTGCTGGTGATCGGCGTGCTAATCTACGCCGCTGCCGCCTTCCGCGCCAAGCCCGGCGACCGGGCGGATGGTCCGCCGATTCACGGCAACACCACGCTGGAACTGGTGTGGACGATCATCCCGGCGATCATCGTGGTGATCCTGACGATTTACAGCTACCAGGTGTGGATCAGCATCCGCACCATCCAGCCGCTCAACCATGATGTCGAGGTGGTCGGTCAGCGCTTCGCCTGGACGTTCAACTACGACATCACGCCGGAGACGCTTCCGGCGGGCGTCAGCGCCGCTCAGCTTGACGAGACGGTGCTCGCCACGCTGAATTCTGAAGAGGGCTTGCAGTTCAGCCATCCACAGCTGCACACCTGGGTGGGCGAACAGATCGAACTGAAGATGCGCACCGAAGATGTCAACCACGCCTTCTGGATCCCCGATATGCGCATCAAGCAGGACCTGCTTTCGGGGCGCGAGACCAGCATCACCTTCACCCCGATCAGAGCCGGCATCTACCGCATCGTCTGCGCCGAACTGTGCGGCGCAGGACACGGCAACATGGCGGGCACGTCGGTGCTGATCGACGGGGAGGTCGATCTGCGCGGGGCGTGGCTGGTCGTCCATGAAGACGAGCAGACCTACCTGCGCGAATTCTACGAGCCGGAAGCGCAGAAGGCGCTCTTCCCGCCGGAAGACCCGGTCGAACGCGGGCGGCAGATGCTCGCCAGCGGCGCCTATCCCTGCGGGACCTGCCACGTGCTCGCCGATCAGAACTGGAATGGCAACATCGGACCGAACCTGAACAACATCGGCACGCGCGCCGCGTCGCGCGTCGGCGGGCAGACGGCAGAACAGTACCTCCACAATTCGATTCGCAATCCGGGCGCGTACCTCGTCCCCGGTTTTGGCAACCTGATGACTCAGTTCAACGACGAGTCGGGCGAACCGAACTACATGCCGGAAGAAGACCTGAACGCGATCATCGCGTATTTGTTGACGCAGACGCAGTAACGAACGCACGGGAGAATCGTATTCATGGCAACCATCTCCAGACCTTTACCGGGACTTGACCTGAAGCCGAGGAGCCTGCGCGTCTCGGACTATCTCCGCTGGAGCGTCGATCACAAGATCATCGGCGTGCAGTACATGTCGCTGGCGATCTTCGGGTTCATCGTCGGCGGCATCCTGGCGATGATGATCCGCTGGGAACTGCTGACCCCGGCGCTCGACGTGATGGCGGATGGGCAGGCGTACAACCAGCTCTTCACCATGCACGGGTCGGTCATGATCTTCGCCTGGATCATCCCGATGATGGCGGGCTTCGGCAACTACCTGGTCCCGCTCATGCTCGGCGCGAAGGACATGGCGTTCCCCTGGCTGAATGCCTTCGCCTTCTGGCTGCTGCCGCCTTCGATGCTGCTGATGTTCATGGGCTACTTCGCCGGGCAGGCGGAAGCCGGCTGGACGAGCTACCCGCCCCTGTCCACCCTGTACAGCATGGACGGGCAGACGCTCTGGGCGCTGGCGCTGCACCTCGCCGGCATCAGCTCGATCCTCGGCGCGATCAACTTCATCGTCACCATCAAAAACATGCGCCCCGAAGGCATGGGCTACTTCCAGATGCCCCTGTTCGTCTGGGCGGTGCTGGCGACCTCGATCATCATCGTCATGGCGACGCCGTTCCTGGCGGGTGCGCTGACTCTGCTCATCCTGGACCGGGTGGCGGGCACAGCCTTCTTCGACCCGGCGCGCGGCGGCGATGTGCTGGTCTGGCAGAACGTCTTCTGGTTCTACAGCCACCCGGCGGTGTACATCATGGTACTGCCGGGCTTCGGAATCCTCAGCGAGGTGCTGTCGGTGCACGCGCGCAAGCCGGTCTTCGGCTACCGCGCCATCGCCCTGTCGAGCATGGGCATCGCGCTGATCGGCTTCACGGTCTGGGCGCACCACATGTTCACCAGTCTTCAGCCGCAGCTGCGCATCCCCTTCATGATCACCTCGATGATCATCGCCGTGCCCACCGGTATCAAGATTTTCAGCTGGCTCGGCACGATCTGGGGCGGCAAGATTCACTTCCGCACTGCCATGCTGTTCGGGCTGGGCTTCCTGTCGATGTTCGTGATCGGCGGCATCAGCGGCGTCATGGTGGCGTCAGTGCCGTTCGACATCCACGTCCACGATACCTATTTCGTCGTCAGCCATTTCCACTTCGTGCTGTACGGCGGGGCGGTCTTCGCCATCTATGCTGGCGTCTACCACTGGTGGCCCAAGATCACCGGGCGCATGCTGGACGAGCGGCTGGGCAAGCTGCACTTCGTGCTGACCTACATCGGCTTCTTCTTCACCTTCTTCCCACAGCATTTCGTCGGAATGCTCGGCATGCCGCGCCGCGTTGCCGTTTACGCGCCGGAATTCCAGAACTGGAACGTGGTCATCAGCCTCGCGGCATTTCTGCTGGGCATCTCGACCTTCGTCCTGCTCTACGCCATGGTGGTCAGCCTGGTACGCGGCAAACGCGCCAGCGCCAACCCCTGGCGTGCACTGACCATGGAATGGGCGACCACCTCACCGCCGCCCGCCAGCAACTTCTATGGCGACCCGGTCCCCTTCAAGGACCCTTACGGCTATGGCACAGAAGCCGCCTTCTACTATCTGGAAGACCTGGAACGCCGCTATGGCAAGCCGGAAGACGCCCCCGCACCGGTCGGCAAGGCGGCTCCGCAGGCAGCGGGTGATTGAAAACAATAACGAAGAGGGATGAGGAACGAGAGATGAGGGATGAGATCACGGCGTGCCGCCTCATTCCCCATTCCTCATCCCTCATCCCTTCTTTTCCTGTTTTCCTGAGAGGCTTCGGAATACGGCATGGCTGAGTCCACATTGACCCGTGAGGAGCGGATCGCCCTGGCAAACCGGCGAACCGGTTTGCTGGTCTTCCAGATCAGCTGGATCATGGTGTTCGTCTGCCTGATGCTGGTCAACGTGCAGATTCGGGCGAATTTCACCGCCTGGCCCCCCGAAGGGGTCGTGCCGCTGGAGCGGGTGCTGCCGACGATTGCGACGATCGGCTTGATCGTCAGCGGCGTCTTCGCCTGGCGCGGGCTGAATGCCATCCGCGCCGACCGCGCTGCGGCGCTGCGGCAGAACTGGCTGCTGGCGATCCTGCTCGGAGCCGGTTTCATCGCCATCATGGCGTACGAATGGGTGACCGTCCCGTTCAGCGAGCAGTACGGCGCGCTGTTTCGGGTCATGACGGCATTTCACGCCGTGCACGCCCTGGTGATCGGCGGGCTGATGCTGCGCGTCTACCGGCGCGCTGCCGCCGGAGCCTATTCCGCTGCCGATCACTGGGCAGTGGAAGGGGCAGCGAAGTTGTGGTATTTTGTTGTCGCTGCGTGGATGCTGTTCTACGCAGTCCTGTACATTATTTAGCTGTGACTGCGTGACCGAGGCGTCACGTTCGTTTCAGGAGGGGACGTACATTATGCAGCCTGGCTTGAGCCGCGCGATCCCGATGGCACTTCTTGGCTTCATGGTCGGCTCGCTGGTCGTCATCATCATTCGCGGCTTGCAGGGGCTGACCCCCTTGTGGGATACCGGCGTCGGTATGACCCTGGCGGCGTTCACGACGGCGGGCTTTTTCGTCTGGGGGATGGGCGCGTTCAACCCCGCTATGAGCGCACACGGCGAAGAGGCGGAAGCCGCGCAGCAGAAGGCGGCTGCCGACGCGCCCCCGCGAAGCCTGCTGATCGGCATCACCTGGCAGATGGTCACCGCCCTGCTGGTCGTCATCGTCATCCTGTTCGGCGCGGCGACACTCCCCGGCGGCTTCACCCTGACCACCACCGGCGTCCCTGAAGCCTCGCTGACCCAGGTTGGCATGGTCGATATGCAGATCGGCGGGCAGACGGTGCAGGTCAGTCAGCTGGTGGTCTTCGCCGGGACCATCATCGCCATGTTCGTCTCGCTGCTGGTCGTGGCAGGAGCGCTCGGCTGGGTGTTCACCCGTCTGGCGCAGGGCGTGGCGGAGGCGAAGGCAGAGGCAGCCGGCGGCGCGGTGATCAGCGCTCCGGTCAGCGCCGAACCGCTGACGCCGGGCAGGCAGATCCGCGATGCGCTGATCTTCAGCGTCCTGCTCATCGTCCTCTATCTGTTCTTTTACTATGTCGCCATCGGCTTGATCTTACCGCAGCCGGACTTTCCCGGTCTGAACCTGATCTTCCCCAGCCCACAGGCGCAGCTGGTGGTGCTGTCGGTGGTCAACGCCTTCGTCATCGCGCTGCTGCTGATGCGCCCGTCGCTGGTGCTTCAGGTGCTCGGAGTTGTGGCGCGGTTCGTGGCACGGCTGCTGCGCCGCGTGCCCGGTGTTTTACAGTAACGACAGGATTCGCCACCACAGGGGTTCTCCATGACTGATACGACGCTCGAACAAGGACACGACGCCCACGCCGCGCACGATCACTTCACCCCGGCGCAGCGCGCCGACAACTGGAAGACGGCGGTCTGGCTGTATCTTGGCTCCGAAGTGGTCCTCTTTTCGGTGCTGATCGCCATGTTCATCCTCTTCCGCCTGGAATTCCCGGAGCGCATCCACGAGGTGCACGAAGCCGCCGGGGTCTTCCTGGTGGCGGTCAACACCTTCCTGCTGCTCGCCAGCAGCTGGGCGATGGTCATGGGGCTGCACGAAAGCCGCAAGGGCAACCCGCAGGGCTTGATCCGCTGGATCAGCCTGACGGCGCTGCTAGGCGCGGTGTTCGTCGGTCTGCAATACGTCGAATATCAGACGCTCGCGCACGAGGGCATCACTCTGTACAGCGACAGCTTCGGCATGCGCTTCTACGCGCCGACCGCCTTTCACGGGGCGCACGTCATCGTCGGCGTCGTGTGGGCGCTGCTGGTGGCTAACCATGCCCGGCGCGGCGGCTACCGTCAGAGCAGCCTGGGCGTGGAGATTTTCGGGCTGTACTGGCACTTCGTGGACGTGGTGTGGATCGTCCTGTTCACCGTCATCTACCTGATCTAGCGGCGCGCGGCGCGAGAAGAGGGCAAGCACATGGCAGCACATGAACACACGCAGGCGCACGAAGGCGAGCACGCCCACCCCGACACGACGGTGATGTTCGGGCGCACCTTTCCGTTCCCGATCTACACGGTGATCTTCGGCATCCTTGCCGTCGTCACCCTCGTCGAGGTGATCATCTCGGAGCTGCCAGATGGCTGGCTGGGCGCGGCGCTGCTGATCGTCCTGTCGGTCTTCAAGGCGGCGCTGGTGGTCTGGTACTACATGCACCTGCGCGAGGACAACCGGCTCTATTCGCTGATCCTGATCGTGCCGGTGCTGCTGGTGGCGGTGGCGACGCTCTACCTGGCGAGCGTCCCGCTCGGCGGGTACTAAAGCCCAATCGCATATCTTTTCGACGGTCGAGCCGCCGGCTCGCCCCTACAAGGCGGCGGACGTAGGGGAGACCCGGTGGGTCTCCCGCTCGTGTATTTCTTTTGAGAACCCACTTAAGCCCAATCGCATATCTTTTCGACGGTCGAGCCGCCGGCCCGCCCCTACAAGGCGGCGGACGTAGGGGAGACCCGCCGGGTCTCCCCTACGCCTACCGCGCAGCAGCGCATCCTGACATCAGAAACATCTTACGAACAGCTGCGCGCGTGTCCGATAGAACTGGCGCCGGTGCAGGTCATGCACTGCGCCCCGGCGACCGTCGGCGCGCTCGTCAGCCATTCCCCCGTCGGCGGAACCAGAATCTCATCCCCCCCGCTCGTCCAGCCCACATCGACGATAGAGCTGCTCGTCCCGTTCCCGTTGATCGAGTCGCCATTGCTGTACTGGCTGCCCGTCACCCCGGCGATCTGCGGACCCCAGGCTGTGCCCCACCAGTTCTCACCCGTGCCGGCGGTGTCGCGCCCGATGATGTCGAAGTTCTCGTTGCCATAGACCGCCGTATCGCCATTGTTGACGATGCATGATCCTCTGACGATGAACACCCCTGAACCGCCGGCAACGCGCACGACATCGCCCCGAGCCGTGTCCGGCGAGTTATTGCTCTGGATGCGGCTGCCGATCACCCGCATCGTGCCCAGGCTGATAAAGAACACGCCGCCATCGCCCCCGGCGCCGGTGACGCTGTTGCCGGTGAACACGCTGTCCGTGATTTCCACGGTGCCGCCGCCGCCCTGAAAGATCGCCCCGCCGTTATTGTTGGATGAACCGGTGGCGGTGTTGTTGGTGAACGTCGAGCTGCTGATCGTCCCCGTCGTAAACACATTAGCCCAGTAGATCGCGCCGCCATTCACGCTGGCGCCGGTGCCGTTCGCCTGATTGTCGTCGAAGGTGCTGCCGCTCACGCTGAATGCAGAGTTGTTAGAAACGTAGATTCCGCCGCCGTGCGCTGCCGCCACGTTGCCGGAGAAGGTCGAGCCGCTCACGCTCACCGTGCCGCTGTCCCAATAGATGCCGCCGCCGCTGCCGCCCGCAGTGTTGTTCTGTATCGTGCTGTTCGTGACGGTGATCGTGTTGACAGCCGTCGTCGCGTAAATCGCACCGCCATTGCCGCTGGTGCGGCAGTCTTCGACCACCGTCCCGCCGGTCAGGATCAGATCGGCGGCGTTGATGACGAGGATGCAGCCGCCGGTGAGGGCGGTGGACGATGTGCCGCCGTTGCGCACGGTCACGCCGTTCAGCGTCAGGATGCTCGTCGTGCCGTTCACCGAAAGGACGCGATACGCCGCTGTGTTCGGCAGCGTCGCAGCTTCGATGACCGCCGCCGCCCCGCCGCTCTCCTGAATCGTGATGTCGCTGGAGATGGCGGGAAGGGCGCTGCCCGTCGTCAGCGTGTAGCTGCCGCTCAGCGACAGGGCGATCGTGTTAGGACTCCCGGTCACGCCCGTGCAGCCCTCGCCATCGCTGCCGGCGTTCGCCCGCGTGATCGCTTCGCGCAGCGAGCAGCCCGGAATGCCCGTTCCGTCCGCCAGAGTATCAACGGTGATCGTGCCCGCATACGCCGGAGCAGCGAGGGTGATCGAAAGGAGGATGAAGACAACAACAATGCACAGCCGCTTTCCTGTCCTCACGGGATTACCTCGTATGGGATTGGAAGGATGAAAATGAGATCACAAGCATTATATAGGGATTTCTCCTGCCGCGTTTCACACCGTCCGTCCTTTGAACGCCGGGACAATGTGAAGATCGGGTGATTGGTTCCTGGCGCGTTTTGGGGTAATGTAAGGGTATCTGGGGGAAGAGCGCAGGACTCGATCACGATGCAGGTGGATTTGAGAGAGAAAGTCGCTATCGTCACCGGCTCCGCACGCCGCGTGGGCAAGGCGATTGCGCTGGAACTGGCGCGCTGCGGCGTGCACCTCCTGGTTCACTATCACAGTTCGCCGGAAGAAGAGGTCAAGGAAACCCTGCGTGAGATCAAATCGTTCGGCGTCGAAGCCTACGCCGTCGGTTCGGACCTGCGCAGCCGCCCCGGCGTCGATCAGCTCTTCGCCGCCCATGCCGATCACTTCCCGCGCCTGGATATCCTGGTCAACAGCGCCGCCAACTTCCAGCGCCGCCAACTGCACGAGGTGACGCTCGACGAGTGGCACGAGACCCTGGACGCCAACCTGACCGCGCCGTTCCTGTGCACGCAGCACGCCATCCGCCTCATGCTGGGACAGGAAAACCCCGGCGGGGTGATCATCAACATCTGCGACAAGGGGGCAATCGACCCCTGGATCGATTATGCGCATCACGGCATCAGCAAGGCGGGGCTGCTGATGCTGACGCGGGTCACGGCGGCGACCTATGGACCTGAAATCCGCGCCAACGCCATCATCCCCGGTCTGGTGATGAAGCCAGATCACCTGGATGAGGCGCGCTGGCAGGCGCTCGCCGAACCGACGCCGCTCAAGCGCCCCGGCGCGCCGGACGATGTCGCCCGCGCCGTTGCCTACCTTGCCCGCGAGGATTTTCTGACCGGCGCGGTGCTGCACGTTGACGGCGGCGAGAGCGT
>JAEURA010000221.1 GCA_016789005.1 Anaerolineae bacterium | reverse complement strand
CAATACAACCTGGTCTGGGGTCACGTGAATGCCGACCATCGCTTCGCCCAGTCCCCGGCTGACATTGACCAGCACATCGGCATCCTGGAAATGGGTCACGGCTTCGACAATCGCCTTGGCGCGCTTCGCCGGGTCTCCACTTTTGAAGATGCCGCTGCCGACGAAAACGCCATCCATGCCGAGCTGCATCATAAGCGCAGCATCGGCGGGCGTGGCGACGCCGCCGGCGGCAAAATTGACGACCGGGAGCCGACCCAGCCTCGCGGTCTCTACCACCAGATCGTATGGAGCCTGGATGTTCTTGGCGAGGGTGTACAGCTCATCTTCGTCCATCGAGGTCAGGCGGCGGATTTCTCCCTGGACGGCTCGGGCATGGCGCACGGCTTCGACTACATCGCCAGTTCCAGCCTCGCCCTTGGTGCGGATCATCGCCGCGCCCTCGTTTACTCGCCGCAGCGCTTCGCCCAGGTTGCGCGCACCGCAGACAAAGGGGACCTTAAACTTGTGCTTGTTGACGTGATTCTCTTCATCCGCTGGAGTTAGTACTTCGCTTTCATCGATGTAGTCGATGCCCAGAGCTTCCAGGATTTGCGCTTCAACGAAATGCCCGATTCGGCATTTTGCCATGACGGGGATCGTCACTGCGCTGATGATGCCTTCGATCATGTCCGGGTCGCTCATGCGAGCGACTCCGCCGTGCAGGCGGATGTCCGCCGGGATGCGTTCCAGCGCCATGACTGCGCAAGCGCCGGCGTCTTCGGCGATCTTCGCGTGTTCAGGCGTGACCACGTCCATAATGACGCCGCCCTTGAGCATCTGCGCCAAGCCGCGCTTGACCGTGACCGTCCCGGTTGCGCCCAGATCACCATTCGAGTGCGCGTCGTTGACGTGACTTCCATTTGTTGCCATGAGATGTACTCCGAGATGGAAACTCGTATTGATTGAATATTCCTAGGGTAGCTGTCGCTCACGGATGTAAATAGAACCAGATAAGACCAATATATCCATTGGCTGGAAGGCGCCTTTTTCTGTCAACACGACGTGGTTCTGCGGTATGCTTGCGCTAGAATATGCGCTGCGTGATTGCCCAACCCTGATCATAAAGGACGGAACTCGATGGCGGAAATGCCACTGCTGATCATCCTCGCCGGCGGAGCTTCATCACGGATGTGGCCCCTGCGGGAAAAGTCGCTGCTGCGCTTTGGATCTGAACCTCTGCTGCAACGGCAACTTCGGCACTACGCTGAGTTTGGGCTGCGCGAAGTGGTCATCGTCGCCAATCCGGACAGCGAAGGCGATATCCGCAGCGCGGCGCAGGCGGTTGACGGTGTACGGGCGCAGGTGGTGGTGCAGGCGAATCCCAAGGGGATGGGCGACGCTCTGCTGTGCGCCTCGACGGGGATTGAGAGGGATCGCCCGGTCTATGTCGTTCAGGTCCATGACGTGGTAGAAAATCAGATGCATCTGGACCTGCTTGCGGCGTTTGCGGCAGATGCCAGCGCGACCTATATCGCGGGCTATGAGCGTGAAGATTACTTCCCCGGCGGCTACCTCGTTGTTGCCGGCGACGGGCGCATCACCGGCATCGTCGAAAAGCCTGGCGCAGCCAACCGCCCCAGCAACCTGGTCAACATCGTCGCACACGTCCATTCCAGCTCCAGCCGCTTGTTCGAAGCGATTCGCGCCGAATATGGTAAGGACATTCCTTCCGACGACCACTACGAGCGCGCTATGGATCACCTGATGAAGGAGCAGGTCTACCGCGTTGTGCCCTACAGAGGACCCTGGAACGCGCTCAAGTTCCCCTGGCACGTGCTGGACATCATGAACTTCACCCTTTCTAAGCTGGAAGGGCAGGTGGTTGCCGAAAGCGCCTTTATCGCCAAGACGGCGACGCTGATCGGCAACGTCACCATTGGCGAAGGGGCGAAAATCTTCCCCGGCGCGGCGGTTGTCGGACCGGCGTACATCGGTGCGCACACCATCGTCGGAAACAACGCCCTTGTGCGAGGGTCGATGGTGCTCGATCACTGCAATGTCGGCTTCACGACCGAAGTAGCGCGGAGCTACGTTGCCGATCACTGCGATATGCATGCCTGCCGCGTGCTGGACAGCGTCTTTGCTCCCTATGTCAACTTCTCGGCGGGCTGCACGACCGCCAACCTGCGCATCGACAGGGGACCTGTGCCCAGCATCGTCAAAGGAGTCAAGCTCGATACCGGGCGCGACAAGTTTGGCGCGGTCATCGGACAGGGGGCGTTCCTGGCGGTCGATGTGATGACCATGCCGGGGGTGAAGGTTGGCGAGCGCGTTCAGGTTGGACCCGGTACCCATGTTCACAAAGACCTGAAAGACGGCGTGCGCGCGTTCGTCAAGCAGGAGATCGTCATCATAGAGCCTTAGCGCCTTTTTGTCGCAGGTGGAGCATGAGCAAGCCGATGGCACAACTTGATCCCAAGCTGTTCAAGAAATACGACATTCGCGGGCGCGCAGCGGGAGAGAACGCGCCCCTGGACGCCACAGCCGCATCCCTGATCGGGCAGGCGTTCGGAACCTATCTCTTTCGCAACGAAGGCAAGCGCCGTGTCATCGTCGGACGCGACAATCGTGGGTCATCGCCAGAGCTAAAGCAAGCGCTGATCGAAGGGCTTACCGCCGCCGGTTGTGACGTGGTCACCATCGGCTTAGCCTCAACGCCGCTGGTCTACTGGTACGCTGTACATCACGACAATGCCGGTGGCGTCATGGTCACAGGCAGCCATCTCGCGCCAGAACAGAACGGCTTCAAGCTGTGCGTTGGCGCGCGCAACCTGTACGGCGATAGCATTCAAGCACTGCTGAGACTGATTCTTGCTGGCGATTTTGACGGTGACATCGGTTCGGTCTCGGCTAAGGAGTCTGCTGTCGTCGACTACATGGTCGATGTGGTTCCCCGGCTGCGCATGCGCCGGCCACTTCATGTTGTGGTGGATGCTGGAAACGGGACCGGCGGCTATTTTGGACCGCGCCTGCTGCGTGCCTGGGGACACCGCGTCACCGAACTTTTCTGCGAGCTTGATGGTTCGTATCCCAACCATCAGCCTGATCCGCAGGAAGCGGAGAATATGCGTTTCCTTTCCGCCAGGGTGCTCGAAGTCGGCGCGGATGTGGGCATCGCGTTCGATGGCGATGCCGATCGTCTGGGTATCGTCGACGAGCATGGGGAGATCATCGGCGCTGACCGTGTGCTCACCCTGTTGGCGCGCGACATGCTCAGCCGAAACTCCGGCGCGGCGGTGATTGCCGACGTGCTGACCAGCCAGATCCTCTTCGATGAAGTGGCGCGCCTTGGTGGAGTCCCCGTCATGTGGGCAAGCGGGCACTCGCTGGTCAAGGCGAAGATGGTAGAGACCGGTGCACTGCTGGGCGGTGAAGCCAGCGGGCACATCTTCCTGGGCGAAAACTATTATGGCTTTGACGATGCTTACTTCGCCGCCGGACTGCTGCTCCGCCTGATCGGCAATGCACCGCTGCCGCTCTCAGCCCTGAATGCGTCGATTCCCACGCTTTTCAGCACGCCGGAATACCGCCCGCGCTGTCCGGATGAGATGAAGGCGATTGTGATCGACGCCGCGCGCCAGGCGCTCGAGGGGCAGGGGGAGATGGTCAGCGTCGATGGGCTGCGCATTCGTTTTGAGCATGGCTGGGGACTGCTGCGGGCGAGCAATACTGAGCCTGTGCTGAGTCTGCGTTTTGAGGCGGAATCCGAGGCGCAGGCATATGATTATCGTGATCGCTTTTTCGAGGTGCTGCTGCGCTTCCCGGAAGTCGAGAAAGTAGGATAGGTCCAACATGGCGCTCAAATTGGAAGCAGATGCCGAAAAGCCGCTGCGTATTCTGGTCATCGTTGCCCACCCGGACGACATCGAGTTTGGCGCCGCCGGAAGCGTGGCGCGCTGGACCGATCATGGCGCGACGGTGATCTACTGCATCGTGACCGATGGTGCGGCGGGCAGCAACGACCCGAATGTGAACCTCGCCGATCTGGTCGTGCAGCGCCAGCGGGAGCAGCGTGAAGCCGCCCGCATCGTCGGCGTCGAAGATGTGCGCTTCCTCGGCTTTGCCGACGGCACACTCGAGCCGACGCTTGATCTTCGCCGGCAGCTCACCCGAGTCATTCGCGCGACCAAGCCCGATCGTGTCGTCATCATGGACCCGACCACCATTCTTGTAGAGAATGATCAGTCCGATTATATCAACCATCCCGACCATCGGGCATCGGGTGAAGCCGCCCTGTACGCTGTGTTCCCCAGCGCCGAGACCCGTCCGATCTTCCCGGAACTACTGAGCGAAGGGCTGGAGCCTCACCATGTCACCGAACTCTATCTGGCGCTGACCACCAAACCGAATACCGCCGTCGACGTGACACCCTACGCAGACCGCAAGATACAGGCGCTTTTGCAGCATCGTTCTCAGCTGGATGAAAGCGTTGTCGATCTGGTGCGAGGGTGGGACAAGGCGACGGGACATGAAGCGGGCGTGGAGTATGCTGAAGTCTTCCGGGTTCTGCGTTTTCCGGTAAACGTCCCAGGGATCATTCAACCTGAAGCAGACGAACCAATGCCGACGTAAGCGGACGAAGGTCCGCTTTCTAACGGTTCTCTCATGAGAAGGCAGCGCACGATCCTTTATGCTAAAAGCGCATGAGCGATAACCGATAGGAATCGCCTAAAAGGAGCGTGAAAATGCTGCGTAAACTCATACTGTCGAGCCTGACTGCGCTGGCGATTGCCGGCGCTGCCTGGGCGCAGGACGATAACACGGTGGCGACCGGCTTGAGCAACCCGCGCAACATCTTTCTGGCGGAAGATGGCGTACTGTATGTCGCTGAAGCGGGAGCGGGTGGGGATGTCGATGTCGAGGGTCCGTTTGGTCCAGCAAAGGGCGGGCTGACGTCTCAGATTACGGCGATCTCGCCCGATGGCGAATCGGCGGTTGTCGTTCCCGAACTCGTCAGCATGGATGCAGGCTTTGGACAGATTGAGGGCGCGACTGCCGTCTACGTCACCGCTGACTCCTACTGGGTCGCGCTGGGCATGGGACCGGGCGGCGATGCGTTTGATGGAAAATTGGTTGAATCGCTGGTTCAGATCAGTGCCGAGACCGGCGAAGTTCTCCAGTCAGTTGATCTTGGCGCGTGGGAAGAAGCGAATAACCCCGACACGACGCCCGAACTGGTTTCCAACCCGGCTGATATCGCTGTCGAGGCTGAAGGCAAAGTCTACATCGCCGACGCCAGCGCCAATTCTGTTCTGACCTGGACGGAAGCGGATGGTATCCAGCTTTTTGCCGCCTGGCCCGCGACCGACAATGATACGCAGTCCGTTCCGACCGCGGTGGCTATCGCCGCCGATGGCGACGTCTATGTCGGTTTCCTGTCTGGTTTCCCGTTTGCCCAGGGATCAGCGCGCATCGAGCGATACAGCGCATCAGGTGAGCTGGAACAGACCTACAGCGGGCTGACGCTGGTCACCGACATCCTGGTGACTGAAGACGGGACACTGTACGCCGTCGAGATGGCGGGCGGCTTTGGCGATACCGGCTATATCCCGGAAAGCGGTCGGATCGTCAGCGTCACCGACTCATCGATCACTGCCGTCGCCGAGGGTCTCAACTTCCCGTACGGATTTGTGATGGAGGCAGATGGTAGCTTCCTGGTGACGGTCGACTCGGCGTTCGGCGCGCCGGGCAGTGGGCGCGTGATCCGCGTCGCTGGTGGAATGTAGTCCTTCGCCCAACACTGCACAAGTTCAGCGGGGCAGGTTGCAGCAGCAGCCTGCTCCGCTTTTTTTCCTGGACTCTCAGTCAAATTCCGGGCGCAGCAGCTCGAGCGTCTGTTTCTCAAGCTCCCACAATTCCATCTCCCGGCGCTGGCGCAGCAAGTGACGGAGGCGCGGGTAGCTGGCATGATACTCCTTCGCCCACTCCTCGGCGAACTTGCGGTCACGAATCTCGCGCAGGGTTGTCTCCATCAACCGCTCGATCTGCAGCGCATTAAGCCGCTCGAACCGGCTGAGCATGCCATACTGAGCAGGAAGCGCCTGCTGCTCCAGAGCGCTGAGCAATCCATATTGTGAGGCGGTGCGCAGATAGTCGGCGGTCTCGCCAGAGAGATAAAGCTCGGTGAAGACTGCTTCTGGCGAATACCCCGATTCCATCAGGATTTGCGCCGCACTGATGACGACGCGGTGGAACAGCGGCAGGACAGACTGTTGCAAGAACAGGTCAAGCTCCGTCTCCTGCTCGAACTGCACCTCGATAGCCCCGCCGCGCAGTGCACCCATGCCCTTGGCGATTGCCAGCACCAGTTCCCAGGCTCGCCGGGACGAATCCTGGGCAACGGCGACGAAGCTGGCATAGCCGTCGCCGGTCAGGAAACGCTCGCGGACTGCTGCTCCAAAAGTGCGCGCTGAGACGAGACCAACATCCACGAAAGGCGGCGCTTCGATCAACCCGTAGGTCAGATTATAGGCGCTGCTGAAGATAAGCGCCTGCCCGCGCTGGAGCCAGGGCGACACTGACTCGATGTAGATCTGCGGCATTTCTTCATCGCGCAGGAGCGGCATGATGATGTCTGCGCCCTGCACCGCGTCCTGCATGGCGAACAGTTCGAAGCCCTCGCGCTCCGCCTGCTCGATCTTTTCTTGGCGCGGCTCGCTGACCAGGACCTGAACGCCGCTGTCGCGCAGATTCAGGGCGACTGGTCTGCCCATGTTGCCGTAACCGATGATTGCTACACTCTTGCCCGACAGAGCGTTCAGATCGCCATCTTCATCGTGATATATTACTGTCATGTTGATCTTTGCCTGTGTTGGTTGGGATGCGCGAGTGACTGCGCCATGCCAGGAGTCTGCGATATGTTCAAACGATACCTTGCGCTCCTTCTGATCGCAATCGTGCTTGCCGCCTGCGAGGCTGTGAACCCCCAGCCCACGGCGACCCCTATCCCGTTCGACCGTTTCGGCGTGCAAGATGTCTTCACCACCTTCGCACGTGCTGGCTTGCCCATCGGCGGGCTGGAGCAGGATGTGACCATCTCGCGCGATGGACCCCGCGTGCTAAAAGATCGGTGGGTGTTCGAGATCCCCCGCATTGCGCCAGCCGGTGGACAGGTGATCATCTTCGCCGATCCCGGTCAGCGTGCGGAATGGGAGACCTATGTCGCCCGCCTCCGCGACGATGCGGAGAGCCGCCGTGATGTCGTCTACACCTATTTCCATCAGAACATCATGCTTCAGCTCAACACCGGACTGACCAATCAGGAAGCGGCGAGCTACCGGGATGCATTGCTCAGCTTGGAGTGAACCCAAATCCAAGCGGTGGGTCTCACACCAGGTCGATCATCCAGACCGGCAGGTCAAAGCCGTTGAGCACAAAGCCGAAGCGCTGGTAGAGCTGCTGCGAGCGTGTGTTTGAAGCCTGTGTGTTGACGGTCATGGTGAAGATGCTCCGCCGGGCGAATCGGTGCAGGGCATCGGAGATAAGCGCGCTGGCGATACCCAGACCCTGCGCCTGCGGCACCACCGCCAGCCGCGCAAGGTGTGCGCCATCGACATAGACGGTGTACAGTGAATAGCCGATGATTGTGCCGTCGCGCACGGCTGCGGTGGCTATCGACGAGACTTTTTCAGCAAGGCGAACGTCTGCTCTTTCCATCTGCCAGGGAGGGGCGAACGCCGCATGATCAATAGCGGTCAGGGCGTCAATGTCGTCAGGATAGATCAACCTCAGGAACACATCATCGGGCGGCGCGACATCCAGCACCGCCTGTCTGGCGCGTGCCAGCGTGACGATATCCTCGACCGGATGAAAGCCAATGTTGCGCAGGTGGGAAAGCATCCAGTCGCGGCTGATGAGCAGGGCTACGGTACGGACGCCGCGCATCCGCAGGTATTCGCTCATCGCCTGCCATAGGGTAGAGATGGCGCGCCCTGCATCGCCGAAATCGCTGACCACGACCAGTCTCAGCCAGCAGGCGCTGCTCAGCGGCGCCGACGCCGCCAGCGCACCCACAAGCCGGTCTCCCACCCAGGCGAGCAGCGCCGGGTGATCGGGGCTGTCCAGCCAGTCTTCCACTTCCTGCCAATCCAGATGGGTGTGGACGCGGTAGCTTCTGAAAATCAAATCACGGACGGCTTGCCGGTAGCGACGTTCATAGGGTTTGACGGTGGGTACCACGGCGCTGCGCAGAGTCATCGTGGTTATGCTCAGCCCTTACGATTGCTTCTGCGGCTGGGATAGTCGCGCACACGGAGGGAACGTATGTCACAGCGCTGATTGTCTTTGATGCGTGTGGCGATCCGCTGATCGATCTGATCCCATTCATGGAGATGAATTGTGATGACCGTCGGGCGCGCCGCGACGTAGCGGTAGTTGAGAAGTTGAAACAGCTTTTCGCGGGCCCAGGGCGTCGCATTCTGTGTGCCGAGGTCGTCAAGGACAAGCAGACGAGTGTCGCGCACAGCGCTGAAGATCGTGTCGTACTGATTGCTGCCAGTAGAGCCGAACGACTGGCGCAGTTTGTCCAGCAGGTCAGGCACGGTGACGAAGACGACTTCACCCTCTTTTTCCTTGACGGCGTTGCCTATTGCCGCCGCCAGATGTGTTTTGCCCGACGCGCTGCCGCCTACCAGGACCAGCCACTTCTTCGGCTGCTCGGCATACTCTCGTGCTGCCGCCAGGGTCTCGTTTAGACTGTACTGCTCGTCGGGTGTTGCGTTGGTGCGGGTATCAAAATTGTCAAAGCGCATCGATGCGTAGATCGTCAGGTCCGAGACAGGATCGCGCCCAGAGTCCTGCGCGTTACGATAGTCCGGCGCGGCGATATTGACCTGGCGCACCAGGTTGACATCCACCATGCGGCTGCGCAGACGCGGTTCCATCTGGTCCAGCCCGCTGTTGGTCGTAATCACTGTGGGAAGCGCCAGACTGTAGCGATAATTCATCAACTGGTAGAGTTTTTCTCGCGCCCAGGGGCTGGGGTTTTCAGCGCCCAGATCATCGACGACGAGCAGTGGCGCAGTGCGAAGGCGCTCGAACAGCTCATCATAGCCAACTTCTGAACTTGGACCATAAGTGCTGCGCAGGTGGTCGAGAAGGTCGGGCGTGGTGACGAACACCACCGTGTCACCTTGTTTGACGCGCTCGTGCCCAATGGCAGCAGCCAGGTGTGTCTTGCCACAACCCACACCGCCCACCAGAAGCAGCCACCCCTGTGGATTCTGTGCGTAGTTATACGCCCGGTTCCAAGCCGAATCCAGCGAACTGTTCTGCGCTGCGGTCAAGCCGGGCAGCGCCGTCTGAAAAGTGTCGAACGTCAGCGTTTTGTAGGTCGTCAGGTTGCTGAGTTCGCGCAGTCGTTCGATGCGGTCGTAATCGTCGGTCGGACGGTAATTCGGGCAGCGCACCGGTTTGCCGAACTGAGGATGATCGACGGGGACATCCAGGCGCACGAAACCCATCCCGCCGCACAGCGCGGGAGCGCTGCCGCAAAGCGCGCAGACGCCAGCTTCCCCGGTCTCACTTGACGATGAAGTCGGAAAGGTCCTCCCAGAGTCGCTGGTCTGTTTCGGCAACAGATCGCGGAGCGGTTTCATTCTGCTTTCCTTCTTTCTGCCAGCGGTTCAGGATGGCGCGGACATAGCGCCAGTTGCGCTTGTTGCTCGTCACCGCCAGGCGCATCGCTTCTTCAATCCAGCTCGCGGGATATTCCTTTTCCGCCGCCAATAGTTCATCGCGTATCATCGGCGTGAGCGCGCCGATGTTCTGCTCATAAAGGCTGTAGAGGGTTGGGCGCGGAGGCAGAATCTCGACCGGATGCGCGCCGGCGACCGACTGCCAGCGTCCTGCGCGGACCTGTCCGGCGGCGGCGCGTCCAGCATCGTCGTTGACGAAGAGGATCAGTTCGTCAACGCCGTTCAACGGCACGGGAACGCTGATCAGCGTCCCGCGTCCGCAGGCGTCCTCCACAGCGGTGCGGAGCACATCCTCCGGGGACTCGCCCAGGCTGGCGTAGAATTCTGCGTGCGCGGCAAAATCGCGCAGCAGAAGGTAGCGTGCCGATCCCTCCCGCTGGCGAATCGCCCACAGGGTGAAGAGCGTCACCTTCAACTCGGCGAGGTTGTCGATGTGCGGCAGAAGATCGACGATGAACGACTCGGACAGCGGAAAAGAGGCGGCGGTCTTTATCGAGAATCCTGGAAAGGGTGCGGTCATCATGCTTTCCGGCGCATCGTCTAGCTGCGCTGACTCATGTCAATCGTCTGGGTGCGGTAATCGGAGAAGCGCGTGAGCGAGTTCTCGAAATACAGGCTGATCGTCCCCGTTGGACCGTTACGATGCTTGGCGATGATGATGTCGGCTTTGTTGGGTGTTTCGCTGGCTTCGTTATAGACTGAATCGCGGTAGAGAAAGGCGACAATGTCGGCATCCTGTTCCAGGCTGCCGCTTTCGCGCAGGTCGGAAAGCTGCGGACGTTTGTCCTGGCGCTGTTCGACAGCGCGGGAGAGCTGCGCCGCCGTGAACACGGGCACGTTCAGTTCGCGGGCGATTTCCTTGATGTTGCGGCTGATGAAACTGATCTCCTGGACACGGTTGTTCTCGTAAACGCCGCCGCTGCTCATCAGCTGGATATAGTCGAGGATGACCAGGTCCAAGCCGTGCTCATGGGCGACGCGGCGGCACTTGGTTCGCATCTGGATAGGCGTCAGCGCCGGGCTGTCGTCAATGAAGACCATCAGGTTGCCCAACCGCCCCGTAGCATGGACGAACTTCGCCCATTCCTGAGGCGTGAACTGACCGGTGCGCATCTTCTGTGTGTTGATGCCAGTTTCCATCGAAAGCAGGCGTTGGACGATCTGCTCGTGACCCATTTCCATTGTGAAGATCAGCACGCGCGCCCCGTACAGGCTCGCCGAATTGAGCGCCATCGACAGCAGGAAGCTGGTCTTGCCCATGCCGGGACGTCCGGCGAAGATCAGCAGGTCGCTGCGCTGTAAGCCCCCCAGCATCTTATCGAGGTCGCGAAATCCAGTCGGCAGACCAAGGGGTTCATCCGGGTGCTGATAGAGATACTCCATGCGCCCGAAGTAGCTGTTGATGGCTTCGGACATCGGGATGATCTCGCGGTTCGAGCTGCGCTCGGTCACCCGGAACAGGCGGCTTTCCGCTTCGGTGATGACCTTTTCGGTGGTCATCTGTTCGTCGCGGGCGATGTCCTTGATCTCGTCCGCCGCCGCCAGCAGCCGCCGGCGAATCGCCGCGCGTTCGACCAGCCTCCCATAGGACTCGGCATGATAGGCGCTGGGCGTGTTGTTGGCGAGCGAGAGCAGGTAGCTTGGTCCACCAACTTCGTCCAGGACGTTGTGCGCCCGAAGTTCGTCGATCAGGGTGATGTAGTCGATGCGGTCGTTGCGGTCGTTGATGCGGCGCAGCGCGTCCCAGATGTGGACGTGCCGGACAAAATAGAAATCGTCGCTGGTCAGAAATGACGCCAGCGCGAGGAAAATGTCGCTGTTCACCAGCACAGCGCCGATGACCGCCTGTTCAGCCTCCTGGCTGAACGGAGCCAGCCCGTCGCTGAGTGGCTGCTGCCGATTGGTTGTCATGCCCTGCTTGCCACCCAAAGATAAAAAACGGCGTCACACAAAGACAGACGCCGTACTCCAGCTTGATCCCCCACCGTGAAGCGCTTCTGCGCGGGGCGCTGATCCTCGATTGTCTGCTGCCTGCGCCGCCGCGCCGTCGATGCTACTCTTCTTCGTCGTCCAGATCATCCAGGTCGAGCGAGTTGACAAAATCCTTGAACGCACTCAGCTTCTCTTCATCGACTTCCGGTTTCTGATCGCCTATCATCTGCTCGACGTCATCATCCGGCTGCACGGCGTGCCGTTCCATCACCATCTCAGAGACATAGATGGGCACCTTGGCGCGCACCGCCAGGGCAATCGCATCGCTGGGGCGGGCGTCAACATCGATCTGCCTACCGTTCACGTCGATGACGATCCGTGCATAATAAACATCCTGTCGCAGATCGCTGATGAAGATGTGCACGACGTGTCCGTCAAGCTCCTGGATCATCGACTTCAGCAGGTCGTGCGTGAGCGGACGCTGAGGGGTGACATCCTGCAATTCCATCGTGATCGCATCTGCCTCGCAGGGACCGATCCAGATCGGAAGGTATCGGTCGCTGTTGATGTCTTTGAGGATGACGACGCGATACTGGGACATCAGGCTGACGCGAATAGTATCAATTACAACCTCAATCATGGGTATTTTGCGCCCTTGCTCATCCGACATCAACCGGTGATTGCCTCACTTGCGATTATACAACGAAGCCGGCGCACGGCAACAGCAATTGTGGGTAGACGGCGCGAGAAATAAGGGAAGAACGGGAGCATGAGGACCTTCCGAATCGTGCAGAAGCACCAGAAACAGGAGTCAGGGACGAGCGCGGCTTGCCTCATCGCACTGCTCATCCTTGCCGCCTGCGCACCATCCCCGACGGTTCAATTCCGGATCGGTGAAACCTTGCTGCGCGAGGACTTCTCCGACCCCGCCGCCTGGGAACGCTACGTCAACGCCGAACAGCGCGTCGCCTTCGAAATAGTGGACGACGTGTTCCGGGCGCGCGCCTGGGATAAAGGCATCTCGTGGGCGCTGAACGAGACGGTTCACCAGGATGTGGTGATTGAGGTCGAGATCACCCAGTTGAGTGACTATCGCGATAACGCCTACGGCTTGATGTGCCGCGCTTCGCCGACCAACAACGGCAATGGCTACTATTTTTTGATCAGCGGGGACGGCTATGCCACTATCCGGCGCGGCGCAGCGGACGAGATCACGTCACTCGTTTCGTGGAGGCAGGCTTCGGCGGTAAGGCAGGACAGGTCGATCAATCGACTGCGTATTGTCTGCCTGGGGAACTATCTGGCGCTGTACGTGAATGGCGAATTCGTCGCTGATGCCACCGACAGGCGCTACCGCAGCGGCTACGCTGGTTTGAGCGCAGCAGTCACCGATGGCGAGGTCGAGGTATGGTTCGACGACCTCACCATCTGGCAAGCGCTTCCGGCAGACTAGAGGCTGTTATGACCTTCTGCGGCAGGAGTTCCCCTCACCCCAAGGCGAGCCTTGCTCGCACCCCCTCTGCCACGCGCGCGGGGCGAGGGGACCTGACTCCCCCTTCTCCCCGTTTTGTGGGAGAAGGAGGCTGGGGGGTTGAGGGGAGAAAAGTTCATAACAGGCTCTAGCTCTCTGGCGCAGGGATGATCAATTCCTGACCGATGCTCAGGGCGTCTGGATTTGCCATGTCGTTGGCGGCAACGATGGCGCGCACAGACACGCCGAAGCGGGCGGCGATAGAACCCAGCACGTCGCCGGACTGAACCACGTAGAGTTGTGCGCCTTCCGGCAGGTCTACCTGGCTCTGTGACTCCGGTTCCGTCGCATCTTCGGTCTCTTCCGGCGTCAATCCGGGGATGCATGCCGGAAGTTGAAGCTCCTGACCGATCTGCAGGACGGGCGGGTCGCCTTCCAGGTCGGGATTTGCCAGGAGAAGATTGTTCACCGTGGTATCCTGTCTGACGGCAATGGCATACAGGCTGTCGCCTGACTGCACCGTGTAAATGCAGCCATCAGAGCTGACCGGGTCTACTTCTTCCTCTCCATCGCCCTCACCTTCACTCAGCGACTCGCTGGTAGCTTCCGGAGAAAGCGGCGCTTCAGGCGTGCGAGTCGGAAGCGTAGTGGCATCCGGCGTGAACAAGCCGAGCGACATACCAGGCGTGATGATCTGCAGGGTGATGGTCGGGACGCTCGGCAGCGTCGGCGCTATAGGCGTTGATGTCGCCGGCGGGAGGGTCACCAGCGTGAGGACGGGATCCCCGCTATTGGTGGTCGGCTCAGAGGGAGAGGTGGCGGGCGAAATGAGTGTGATCGGAGGGAGTTCAGCTGCGCCGCCATTGTCCTGAGTCGATGCATCGCCGGGCTGCGCCGTCGGCTCCGCAGAATCGCCGGCAGGGCGGAAGCAGCCAGCTAACACCAGAAGCAAGGCAATCGTGAGTCCTCGCTGCAACCGTAGCCAAACTGTAGGCAATGTAACACACTCCTAACCAGAAGGACCTGCCTGTCAGGATACACCTCTTGAAAAAGATGCGCAATGCGTAGGCGTGGGAGAATCGATTCAATTTCCGTTTGGTCTGCGCTACAATCTGGTTAGAGAGTCGCTGGTGCTCCCGTTCTATCTTATTGCCCCGCTGCATGACGAGAGGAATTCCCGGTGTCTGCTGAGAAACCAACAATCCTGGTGGTCGATGATGACCCTGAGCTGCTTCAGCTGGTTCGCATTCTCCTGGCGCGCGCCGGGTTCGAAGCCCTCACTGCGCTGGATGTCCCCGCCGCTCGCACGATGTTGAGCAGCGGCTCGCTGCCGGATGTTTTGGTGCTGGATATCATGCTTCCCGGCGTGAGCGGGATCGAGTTTCTGGAGGAGCTCCGGGCGATTGCCGATTTCGACAGTCTGCCGATCCTGATGCTTTCGGCGCTTGCCGATCAGCAGCAGATTCGTGCGGCGTTGGATCGCGGTGCAGACCGCTATCTGACCAAACCCTATGTCGCCAGCAGCCTGGTCTCGATGGTGCGAGAAATACTCAGCAGCGAGCGAGGAGCACGTTCATCGGCGCGCTAGACACCATCATGGCGGCGGTTCGAGTCGGTAAATGAGGACCTGTTCGAACTGTGCCTCGACGGTTGCGACAAAACCTTTGGAAGCCAGCGCTTCCAACCACAGCGTGACATTCTGTTCGGCGGGGACAACGAAGTAGCGCGAACTCTGTTCGTCCAGCTGCGCTGCGCCATCGGCGAGGCTGCTCGGCGTCGGGTAGTAGACTCGGCGCTTGTTCGTCCATTCTCCCAGATAGTAGTCGAGTTCCCAGCCCAGCCAGTGATCGTAGAGGACCGCGGCGACAGGTTTGTCATTCAACGCCGCCGCCGCAGCTTCGACCCCGGGGTGTCGAGCGGCTTCCCGGTTGCTGCCACCTGAGGGGAAGCCCCACGTGACACCGAGTATCCCGACGCCGGCGACCAGGGCGGCAAATGCTCCGGCAAGGCGCGACCCCTGCGGCATCCTGGCGAGCGGCGCAATTCCCCGTGACAGAATCAGACAGGTTGGAAGGAGCAGGGGCAGGGCGTAACGTTCGTAGTCGTCAAAGGCGACAAGCCAGTGTGCCGCGACGTACAGCAGCCCGTAGATGACCCCCAGGCGGTCCAGCAGGCGATTGCGAACTGGCTGATTTCTCCCTCCCAGTATCGCCAGCGGCAGCAGCGCCGCCACTGCTACCCCGTGCACCATCAATCCATGTTCGCCCCATTGCAGCAGACGGGGAGCGATTTCGTCGGAGCGGATCAGCCGGAAGACGGGGTTGTGAGCAGAAGCCAGCTCCAGGACGCCGGTGGGCTGTGCACGCAGCATGTCCCAGACGATCAGCGCCAGCAGCCAGGCGCCGAAGGTCAGCGCCAGATGCACGCCTCTGCGCTTACTGAGTGCGCCCGTGCCCCAGCCAAGTGCGACGATGAACGGGAACAGAAAGATCGCCTGGAATTTGGCGCAGCACGACGCGCCCATCCAGAAGCCTGCCCATCCCCAGCGATCTCTGGCAGCCGCCAGCGCCGCCAGCACCCCGGCGCAGAGCATCAGACCGTCGGTGAATGCTGTTGCCCCGTAGCGGATCGCCAGGGGCGACGCCGCAAACAGCAGCCCTGCCCACCACCCACGCCTCGCCTGTCCGTACAACCTGCTGCCGAGCGCCGTGATCGCGCTCGCCGTGATCAGGCTGAAGAACAAACCCGGTAGGCGCGCGGCGAAAACACCTTGCTGAGGCGTGAAATCGAGCACGCCGGACCCTGGCTGCGCCGCAAAGGCGCTCATCGAGATAGCAGCAGCGTAGAGAGAAAGTGGCGGCTTGTCCAGGTCGCCGTGAAGCAGCCAGTCGCCGCCCAACGCCGCGCGCCGCGCATAGGTGCTGAACAGCGCTTCGTCGGGATGTAGAGGCACATCGCTGATCAGATCGCCGGCGCGCAGCGCATAAGCCAGGAGCAGCAGCCCGGCGAAGGCGATCCAATCGGTCCACCGCCGGTTGCTGCTGGTACAAAGCCGATTCATGTCTGCGGGTCAGCGGATGGGAACGCTTTTCACCGAACAGGGAAGCGCTTGCGCAGGTATTCGAGGGCGACCCGGTCGATCCCCTGCGGATCGTCGGTGCGCCAGCGCTCTTCCAGGTTTTCGTTGCCGACCAGCACATCAAAGGTTCGGATGGCGGCTGCATCCCAGCTGCCATCGGGCTGCCGGGAAGTGTAGCCGAGCCTCTGGCAAAAATCCTGGAGTTCGCGGGCGAGATCTCCGGTGATGGGCAGACGGTCTTCGGGAAGCGGATGCCCGAAGAAGACGAAGTGAGCGCTCAACAGGTCGGCGAGGCGCGCCACCGGTTCCAGGTCGTCATCGACGCGCACGTCGACGTATCGGTCGTTGTCTCCGCCATAGCCGGCATTCATCTTGACCACGACGAGCGCCGCTGCCTGCTTTCCTCGCTTGTCGCCGCCGGCATCGTCGCCCGCAGTGAGCGCCGCCATCAGGCGCACGGCGAGTTCCCCACGAGTCCCTTGATAGGCATCCACCATCGCGTCGATCACCCGTGCGCCGGCGAGAATGTTGCCCTGACAGGCGAAGCCTTCGCCGACTCGATGTCCAGCCCAGTCGGCGCATTCTGTTCCGGTATGTGCTGCTGCTGAGCCGTGACGATCCACGACGCCGACCTGTCGCCGTTCCCTTCCGGGGTCGGCAGCCAGCAGCGCCGCCAGCGTCTCCGCCGCCGATCTGCCGCTTTCCATCATCGCCAAGCCATCCGGTCCGAAGCTGATCTTTGCCCAGGACTGCGTGGCGATTGCCCCGACCTCCGCTTTTGCCCAGGGGACGCGGCAGCCCACGCCGAGGAATTTGCTGGCGACCGCCACACCCCAGGCGCGTTGGTCGGGATCGCAGGCGACAATCGAAAACGTGCTGGGGTGAATCATCGCGCGCCTCATGTTTTGGCTGAGTTAGTGCGTGGGATTGTACCACCGGGAGGGCTATAATGCAGACGCATGAACAGGGCTGGAAGCGCGCCAGAGAAGCGCGTCAGAAAGGAAAGAGATGGCGCTGGAACTCTCACGGATTCGCGCGGTCGCCTGCGATATGGATGGGGTGCTCTGGCTCGGCGATGAACCCCTGCCGGGGCTGCAAGCCTTCTTCAATCTGCTGCACAGGCGTGCGCTGCCTTATGTGCTGGCGACGAATAACAGCAGCAAAACCCCGGCAGATTACGTCGCCAAGCTGAGCCACATGGGCGTGAACGGCGTTTCCGACTCGAATATCATCACCTCTGGCACGGCGACCCTGCATGTCCTCGCCGAACGCTATCCGCCGGGGACGCACATCAATATGGTTGGCGGGACCGGGCTGCGACATCTCCTTGAAGAAGCGGGCTACATCCTGGTGAATCAGAATGCTCAGGCGGTGGTTGTCGGGCTGGACGCCGGTTTGACTTACGAAAAGCTCAAATACGCGACATTCTGCATTCGAGATGGGGCGGAGTTCATCGCCACCAACGACGATAACTCGATTCCGACCCCGGATGGTTTTGCGCCCGGAGCGGGCAGTATCGTCGCGGCGCTCCGCGCCTCTTCTGAACGTGAACCGGTCGTCATCGGAAAACCGCACCTGCCGATGTTCCAGCAGGCGCTTGAGCTGATGGGCACGACGCCGAAACAAACGCTAATGATCGGCGACCGTCTGGAGACGGACATCATCGGGGCGGCACAGGCAGGGATGAAAACGGCGCTGCTGCTCACCGGCGTCACCGATGGCGAACGCCTGAAGCGGGGCGACGCCGCGCCGGATGCCATCTTCGACGATCTGGCGCAGCTCGTCGCTGCCTGGGAAGCGTCCTAGCGGCGCGTCAATCCAGGAAGTGTTCGCCGGCGGCATGATGAGCGGCGCGGATCGGTTCGGGCAGGCGGTAGCGCGTGGTGCAGCGCATCGTCAGGGCGAGCGCCGATTCCAGGTCGATGCGGTGACCGGCAGAGATGTAGACGGGTTTGACATGGGCGCGGGTGCGCAGCACCGCCCCGATGATCTCGTCGTCGTCAAACAGTAGGCTGTAGCTTCCGGCTTCCGGCGCGACCGGCGCGAACTGCCCTAGCAGGTGAGTCTTGCCGCACCCGACGGTGGGCAGGTCCAGCCAGAGTCCCATGTGGGAGGCGATGCCGATCCGGCGGGGATGGGCGCGCCCCATGCCGTCGAAGAGCAGAACGTCGGGCGTATGCTGGATCGCCTCGAATGCCTGTAGCAGCACCGGACCTTCTCGAAAGCTCAGCAGCCCTGGGATATAGGGGAATGGTGTGGGCATGGCTGCCCGTGCGACCTCGACGATTTCCAGTTCGGGGTAGCTGAGGATGACCACTGCCGCGCGTGACATATCTTGCCCGGTCGCTGGGTCGGACTTCACGCTGACATCAACCCCCGCGACCAACCGCACTCTGTCGAGCATAAGCGGGAGATCGGCGATCACCTGGCACGCCAGCTCACTTTGCAGGGCGATAGCGTCGCGCGGCGTCACAGACCAGCCGTGCAGCTTATGGAGCTTCATGCCACCCCCGTGTGATCGTGTCAAACAAAAGAGGACGGTTCATACAGACCGTCCCCTCCATACTTTCGGGTAGACTTACTCGTTTTGCGGGCTAGAGCCTGTTATGAACTTTTCTCCCCTCAACCCCCCAGCCCCCTTCTCCCACAAAACGGGGAGAAGG
>JAEURA010000198.1 GCA_016789005.1 Anaerolineae bacterium | reverse complement strand
CAGGGCGAACGCATCAAATATCCCGATGGGGTCACAACAGACATGATGGGTCTGGTAGGGGCGGTTCGTGAACCGCCCGTGAACCGCCGGCGATTTCGGGCGCATCGCGATGCGCCCCTACGACATGTTCTGGATGCTTATGAGCCAACAGCCGATTTTGATGCGTTTGCCCTGTGCGTCAAGATTTTAACGTCTGTCGGCGCGCAACATGCATTACAATGAAGAGTGGGCTTTGTCATGTTGGAAAGCACAAGGGAATCTATGTTTGTCCCATGCCTATCTGTTCCACCCTCTGTACACCGATGGGATGCCCGTTTCCCCCACCAGCGGTCTGGCGCGGGGCACAAGCTTCAGGAGCGCCTGCCATGAACCGTGATCGCCGCTTTCTGGTCGCCGTCTTTCCTTCTCGCAAGCTGTTGGTCCGCGCCCTCGACCATCTGCGCGAGGACAAATCGCTGCACGTCGAGCGCGCCGCCATCGTCGCCAAAGCCCGCGATGGCGAAGTCACCGTCGTCGACGACTCGCTCGGACCCGACGAAGCCGGCATCACCGGCGGCACATTGGGCGCGGCGATCACGTTACTGGGGCTGGTGCAGTTCGGGGCGCTGGCGCTGCCCGGCATCGGGGTGATCATCGCCCTGGGAGCGGGGGCGCTGGTCGGCGGGCTGGTCGGTTCGGCGACCGGGCGATTCGCCGCCAACCTGATCGAGTCCGGCTATCACAGCGAACAGATTGAGGGCTTGCGCGTCGATCTGGAATCGGAACGCCCGGCGCTGGTGCTGCACCTGGGCGACGACGAGACGGCGCTGCCGCGCGTGCGCGAGGCGCTGGCGCGCTACCGGGCGAAGCTGGTCGAACAGCCGGCTCCTTCCGACGCGCGCAACGGGGCGTGATGCGCCGCGCTAGAGCCTGTTATGAACTCTTCTCCCCTCCACCCCCCAGCCCCCTTCTCCCACAAAAACGGGGAGAAGGGGGAGTTAGGTCCCCTCGCCCCGCGCGCGTGGGAGAGGGGATACAGGGGTGAGGGGAACTCCTGCCGCAGAAGTTCATAACAGCCTCTAGGCGCTGAAGAGCGCTGCCACCGCAACCGCGCCAACCAGCGGCGAGGTGAAGGTCTCATTTTCTGCATAGGTGTCGAGCAGCTCATACCGGTCCCCACGCAGAGTCCACACCGTGATCAGTTTCTCGCGCGGATCGACCAGCCAGTACTCACGCACACCATGAAGCTCATAGAGGCGGAACTTCGTCCGCCGGTCCCGGTAGCCGCTGGTCGGCGACAGCACTTCGACCACCAGATCGGGCGCGCCGCGCAGCCGACCGGTCGTCTCGTCCACAACACAGTGCGCGCCTTCCGGGGCGATCCACAGGATATCGGGCTGCACGACGTTGGCGTCGTCGAGGACGACATCGAGCGGGGCGATATAGACCTTGCCGCCGACAGTCTTCGAAGCAAGCTTCAGAAATATGAACACATTTCCAGCTACATCCTGGTGCAGGGCGTCAGGCGTCGCCATCTCGATAATCTTTCCGTCGATCAGCTCCATTGGCAGGTTGGTTTCCGGCAGCGCCAGATAATCTTCCAGGCGCACCCCTGTCCGCTCTGGCAGGGTCATCGTTCATTCCCCTCATCACTTCGCTATCCGTGATTATGCCACAAATTCCGGTCGCTCAACGGGCGCTGTAGCGCAGTTCACGCGAATAGGCGGCGCGCAGGATCGGGCGTCCCTCGACCAGCTCGATCACCCAGCCGATGATGGTGTAGTCGCCCGGCGGCACGCGCAGGATGCGCGTATCGCTGAAGATGAAGTTCTCTCGCTGCTTCAGGTTGATAAAACGCAGCGGCATACTGGCGAACGCCGTCCGCCAGGGCGTCAGGCTGTCGCTGGGCACAACGCTGTAGAAGACGCCGACCAACCGGTCAATCGCGGAGTCGTTGCGCAGCGCGAAGGTGGCTGTGAATGCGCCGTCCTCCGCCGGCGGACTGGGCGAGAGCGTCAGGACCAACGGCGGCTGACCGGTCTCATCCGCCAGGGCAAACGTGAAGAGCGGATCGATCTGGAAGGTGTATTCGGCGGCGACCGTCGGCGGATCGACCGGCGAACGGCGCAGCCACAGCGCCAGACGGTACTCCCCCGGGACGAGCGTTTCCGGCACCGAGAAGGTCACGGGAAGCGTCTGGTTCGGCTCCAGGGCGAGGCGGGTTTCGGCGGAGGAAAAAACCGGCTGTGTCCAGGGTTCCATCTGATCCGCCGAGTCGATGCCGTAGCTCAAGTAGATTTCGCGGACTTCAGTCGGGTGATTGTTCGCCGCGCTGACGCTGACCCCGCGCAGAAAACGCGGGGAACGTTCCAGTTCGAAGAGGACGATCTGCACATCGCCTTCGAGCGGCAGGGGCGGCACGAAGGCGCGGTCGCGCCCCGCCTCCCACTGTTCCAGCAAATTCGCCCCGAACCCACCTTCAGGTTCGACCACCAGCGGCGTGCCGTAACCTGCCGCGTCGGCGTGCACGCTTGCGCCTGCCGCGTCGATCACGTGCGCCCAGATCGACACGCGAAACAGCCCGATCACGCTCAGACCAGGGGCGTCGAAGGCGACGACGCGCCGTTCGTCAGGGGCAAGGCTGACCGGGCGGCTGGGCGCGGTATAGTCCGCCGAGCGCCAGGCTTCGCCGGTGTCATAGGGCGGCGACAGCAGATACCAGACCGATCCGCGCTGCGGGACGGCGCTCACGTTGCGCAGGGTCACGTTCAACCCGGCGAAGACGCCATCGCGCTGAAAGACTTCGAAACGCTCGATGACCAGCGTCGCACCCTCAGCGGCGGAAGGAAGTTCGCCGGCACTCCGCTCTTGCACGACGACGATCTCTCCGGGGCGCAGTGAGTCGCCCCGCCGCTGATCTGCCGAGGCGACGACCGCGAACAGCGCCAGCAGGACGAACCCCGCCGCGATTCCGCCGAAAATGCCGCGCGCCCGGTCAGTCATAAATGACTTCCAGAGCGGGGACGCCGTTCGCCGCCAGCATCTCTGCCAGCGGGAAATGCACCGTGTAGGGCGCGTCACGGACGATGCGCAGGCTCTTGATGATGAAAAATCGTTCCTGGCGATAGGTGAAGAGCAGCGCCCGCTCGATGGACACCGGATCGTTCTGCACCACGCCGTCGCCCATGCAGATCTGCGAGCGGCGCAGATGCTCAACCGTCGTGCAGGACAAGCCGGTCCCGGCGATCCAGCGGTAGTTGACGGTCAGCGGGTCGATGTCCGTCCGCCCGGTGGCGTAGACCAGCGCGCCGATGGCTCCGGCGGGGGCTTCAAAGACGCCGGTGAGGGCGCTGTTCATGCCGCCGCTGTGATCCGGCAGGCTGGTCTCGTCGAGGCGGTAGGGGATCAGGCGCGTCCCCGGCGGGACGAGGTCCATCGGCACATTCTGGGTGAGCGCGTCCAGCTGCGCCTTGTCCAGCCGGTAGCGGGCGTTGTAGACGCTCGCCCAGCCGAGCATCAGGACGGCGAGCAGGAGCGCCGCCGCCCCACCCGCCAGGATGCCGGCGCGCTGCCAGCGCAGGGGCAGCAGCCAGATCAGCCCGGCGAACAGCACGGCAAGCCCGGCGGAGGGCATGTAGAGCAGGCGAGAGGTGAGCTGCACCTTGGTCACGAAGACGCCGGGGAGGATCATCAGCATGATCGCCCACCAGATGCCGGCAAACGCCAGGATCAGCCCCATACGCCGGGAAAACCGTCGTGGTTCGGGCTGCCAGGTCAGGACGACCGCCGCCAGCAGCGTCACCGCCGCCCCTGCCAGCAGCAGACCTGACGGGCTGGTCAGCGCGCCCATCCCCAACGAGAAGGCATCGCGCCACAGGATCGCGCCGAATTCAGGCGAGGCGGTGATGAAGTAGAGATGCACAAAGTAGGCGCGGTAAGCGCGGTCGAGCAGCGTGAGCGGATTGAGATCAAACGATCCGCGCGCCGACTGGATGAACGGATTGCCCAGGTAGAAAGCAAGAAAGTAGACGGCAGTGAGCAGGATCGGCAGGAGCAGCAGCAGACCGCTGCGCAGCGCCGTCCGACGCCGGTCACCGCCCCGAGCGACCACCGCCAGCCCCAGGACCGGCAGCATCAGCAGGATGCCCGACATGGTTTCTGAACCGTTGAGCGCCAGCAGATAGGCGGCGACGGCGACAGCGAACCAGCGCCGCGAGGCGGTCTCGCGAGTCAGAAAGGTGAGGGCAGCGTGCAGAAAGATCAGCGTGAAGGTCACGGCGTAGATATAGATGCTCCCCGCCGCCAGCCACAGCACCGATTCGTAAGCCAGCGCCGGGTTGACGAACAGCCAGAGCGCGACCATGCCCGCCAGCCGCGACCGGACGAGGCGCTGAACCAGCGCCCCCAGCAGCCAGGCATTGACGCCGATGAACGCCGCCGTGAAGACGCGCACGGCGAATTCGCTGTCCTGAAGCAGTTTGGCGAGGCTGCGCGAGGTCACGGCGGACAGAAAGCGCGCGCCATTGCTCATCGAGGCATCGAGCCGGATGGGTAGATTGAAGTCGAAGTAGTCGTCCTGGTAGAAGCCGCGATGCCACAGCAGGAGCGACCCGATCATCAGACAGGCGACGGCGAAGAGCAGCGGACCATAGCGGCGCAGCCAGGAAGCCAGGGCGGAATGCTTCTCCAGGCTGCCCGCTTCAACTGCCGGATCGTTTCGAGCGGCGCTGTCAAGCTCAAGCGTGGTCATGGTCGTGCGCTAGGACGCGGCAATGGCGAAGTCCAGCAGGTCGCTCCATTCACTGTAGAGGTTGTCTCCCTGCGTCAGCACGAAACTGCGCACCTGCCAGCGATACTGCCCCGCGCCCAGCGCGATCTCCAGCGCCCCGGTGCAGGTCGTCCCCTCGCAGATGCCGAACTGATCATACCAGCGATCATAGGTGACGTTGGGGGCGATTTCGACCTGTATCTGATACCACAGCGCGCCGGGGACAGCTTCCCAGATGAACGCCTCCGCCGAGGCGGTTTCGCCGACCGGCGACAGCGGGCGCGGCGGGGTGATCGCCATGCGGAAGCGCAGCGGCGCGCTCCAGACGCCCGCCCCGGTCGGGTTGGCTGCCCGCACCCAGGCGAGATAGGTCGCCGCCGGCAGCGGGCTGCTCAACGCCGCAGCGCAGGCGGCGGCGTCACAGACCGATCCCTGGGTGAAGGTCTGAACGAACGGCTCTCCGCCGACCGGCTGCACCCGCAGTTCGTAGGTGAGCGCGTTCGCGGCGGGAAGCCAGGTGAAGACCGGATCGCGCGGATCGGTCGGCGGCGCGAAGCCGCCCACCGCATCGGGCGCGCCCGGCGGAGTTTGCAGCAGCGCCAGGGCGAAGGCTCGCCCCGCGCCGCCCGGCAGGAGCGCCGCCAGGAGCAGCAGCCATAGCAGGATACGTCGCACAATGTTTACGCCTGTGGATGACTCGATAGTGCACAGGAAGGGGTGACGATCTGCCGTTCAGCGCGACAGCAGACGCCGCCCACCCTCGGTCAGCGCGGCGGCGATCACCGCCTTCGCCAGGTCGAACAGCAGGAACGTCCCTGCGCCCGCCGCCAGCGCCGCCTCCCAGGTCATGCCGGTAACCGCCTTCAGCCAGGGCACGCCGCACAGATAGATCACCAGCACGCCGGCAGCGCCCGCCAGCCAGCGCGTCCAGACACGCCGCCCGCCCCGTTCAACCAGCCATCCGGCGACGAATGCCGCCGCCGCGAAGCCGATCAGGTAGCCGCCGGTCGTCCCGGCGAGCGCCGCTGCGCCCTGTCCGCGCGCATCGACCGGCGCGTTGAGGGCGATCAGGGCGACATAGGCAAGCTGGCTGAGCATGCCGTCGCGCGCGCCCAGGATCATGCCCGCCAGCAGCACCGCAAGCGGCTGCAAGGTGAAGGGAACCGGTTCGAGCGGGATGCTGACCCGCGCGGCAAGGATGGTGATGAGCGTGAAAGCGGCGACGGACGCCAGACGGTAGGCGGGCGTCCAGTCGCGCGTTTGAGGCAGAGAACGGAACATGGAAGTCCTCTCTTCTAGGTCTTGTCTCGTATTGTATCAACGGGCGACCCGGCGGGTCGCCCGAAACGGCATGACTATGCAGAGAGCGCTTACGTCTTGTTGTCCGCCGTCGGTTCGACGACGACTTCCAGCAGGGTGAATTCCGGCTTCAGCCGGGTCGATGCCGCACCTGCCGCCTCGGTCGTCAGCACCTTGTCCGAATCGCGCTCGATCAGCGTGACGACCGCGCCCATCCCGTGCAGTTCGAAGCGGGTGAACAGCTTGCCCGATTCCTGGGCGTTGCGAAAATAGGCCATCTTCCCCTTGGGGTCAATGCGGCGCAGCCTGCCCTTCGCCTTGTTGAAGCTCATGTTCTTCAGTTCGTTCAGAAGCTGCTCGCGCTCCGCACGATTCAGGTATGCCATCGCGGTGACCTCGTTCTCAAGTTAGGGATCGTACCGCTTCAATTGTATAATCTTCATTGCCGTCGGCAAAAGGTTGTGATGATGATCCCGGAAAACGCGCTGAGTGTCACCACGCTGACCACCTATATTCGCGCCGTCTTCGAGCAGGACGACCGCCTGCAGGACGTGTGGGTGCAGGGAGAAGTCTCCAATTTTCGCCGCGCCTCGTCGGGTCATCTTTACTTCACGCTCAAGGACGGCAAGGCGGCGGTGCGCTGCGTCGTCTGGAAGTCGACAGCGATGCGCCTGCACACCCTGCCCAAAGAAGGCGATTCGGTGCTGGCGCACGGCTACGTCTCGGTTTACGAGCCGGCGGGCGACTATCAGCTTTATGCCGACAAGGTGCGCCCGGTCGGCATCGGCGATCTGTACGCCCAGTTCGAGCGGCTGAAGGCGAAGCTGGATGCCGAAGGCTTGTTCGACCCGCTGCGCAAGCGTCCCCTGCCCGCCTTCCCCCACCGCATCGGCGTCGTCACCTCGCCGGAAGCCGCCGCCTTTCAGGATGTGCTCAACGTGCTGCGCCGGCGCTTTCCCCTGGCGGAAGTCGTGCTCTCGCCGACCCTGGTGCAGGGGGCAGACGCCCCGCCGCAGATCGTCCGCGCGCTGGAACGGCTCAACCGCCGCGACGATATCGAGGTGATTCTGGTCTGCCGGGGCGGCGGCAGCATCGAGGATCTGTGGGCGTTCAACGACGAAATGGTCGCCCGCGCGGTCGCCGCCAGCCGCCTGCCGGTGATCAGCGGCGTCGGGCATGAAGTGGACTTCACCATCTGCGATTTCGTGGCGGATGAGCGCGCCCCAACGCCGTCCGCCGCCGCCGAAATGCTCACCCCGGACATCGCCGAACTGCGCGCCGGCGTCGCCTGGCTGGGCGATCAACTGCGCGAGAGCTTCGCCCGGCAGGTGCGCGAGCGCCGCGAAGACCTGAACGCCAGCGCCCGCGCGCTGCGGGGGGTTTCGCCCGCCGCCAGGGTGCGCATTTTCCGCCAGCGGCTCGACGACTGGAATGCCCGGCTGACCGGCGCGCAGCGCGCGCGTCTGGCGCTGCTGCGCGAACGGGTCGGCGCGCGCGGGCAGGCGCTCACCGCCGCCAGCCCGACGGCGATCCTGGCGCGGGGTTACGCCCTGGTCACCGACGCCGTGACCGGTGCGCGCATCACCAGCGCCAGTCAGGATGCACCCCGGCTGATCGTGCAGTTTCACGACGGCGTGATCCGTGCTAACGTGGAAAAAGAGGAATGATGAACGACGAAATCGCCGCGCTGCCCTTCGAGGCGGCGTACACGCAGCTTCAGGAGATCATCGCCCGCCTGGAATCGGGCGAGCCGACGCTGGAGGAATCGGTCGCGCTGTTCGAACGCGGGCGACTGCTCAACGAGCACTGCCAGCGCCTGCTCGATCAGGCAGAGCTGAAGGTGACGCAAATCACGGACGGGGCGTGATCGCCCATATCCCAAATGGTTTGTCCCCGGCGTCGCCAGAATCGGACGGATGTCTGCGGCGATATCGCAAATGCGGGATAAATTTATGGCAAGGATTACCCAACCTTGGGATATTCTTGGGTTTATTTTTTCGCAAGCTCGGACCTGGATAAGGAATGGTTATGGCAAACAAACCTGTGATTTTTCTGCTCGACGATGACCCCGAAGTCCTGAACGCCATCCAGCGCGACGTGCGCCGTGAATTCGGCAAGGACTACCGCATCATGCGCGCCAGCACCGGCACGGAAGCGCTCGACGCCCTTCACCAGTTGAAGCTGCGCGACGACGCCGTCGCCATGTTCCTGGTCGATCAGCGCATGCCGGAGATGACCGGCGTGGAGTTTCTGACCGAAGCGATCAAGCTCTTCCCGGATGCGCGCCGCGTCCTGCTGACCGCCTATGCCGACACCAACGCCGCCATTCAGGCGATCAACGTCATCAACCTCGATTACTATCTGATGAAACCCTGGGACCCGCCGGAAGAGAATCTCTTCCCGGTGGTGCGCGACCTGCTGGACGGCTGGCAGCGCAATTTCCGCCCGGCGTTCGAAGGCGTCCGCGTGCTGGGCAACCGCTGGTCGGCGCAGACCCACAACATCAAGGACTTCCTCGCCCGCAACCGCGTCCCCTACCGCTGGTTCGACGTGGAGACCCAGGCGGGCGCAGACCTGCTCAAGCTGGTCAGCGAACCGAAGCTGCCGCTGGTCCTCTTCCCCGACGGCGCGCCGCTGGTGCAGCCGGATACGGTGACGCTGGCGCAGCGCGTCGGTCTGAAGACCCAGGCGACTGCGCCGTCCTATGATCTCGTCATCATCGGCGGCGGACCGGGCGGCTTGGCGGCGGCGGTCTACGGCGCGTCGGAAGGGCTGAAGACCATCCTGATCGAACGCGAGGCGACCGGCGGGCAGGCAGGGCAGAGTTCGCGCATCGAAAACTACCTGGGCTTCCCCGTCGGGCTGAGCGGCAGCGATCTGGCGCACCGCGCCGTCGCCCAGGCGACCCGCTTCGGCGTGGAAATCCTCACCCCGGCGGAAGCCTGCGGTGTGCGCATTGAAGACCGCTACCGCATCCTGCAACTGACCAACGGCACGGAGATCGTCACCAAGGCGCTGCTGGTCGCCACCGGCGTCTCGTACCGGCGCTTGCAGGTGGCGGGCTGCGACGAAATGACCGGCGCGGGCGTCTATTACGGCGCGGCGATGACCGAAGCGCCGTCGGTTGCCGGGCAGAACGTCTTCATCGTCGGCGCGGGCAATTCCGCCGGGCAGGCGGCGATGTTCTTCTCGCGTCATGCCTCGACGGTGCATCTGGTGGTGCGCAGCGACGATCTCGCCAAGAGCATGTCGGCGTATCTGATCGACCAGATCGGCGAGACTCCGAACATCAAGGTGCTGCTCAATACTGAGGTCTTCGCGGTGCACGGCGACGATCATCTGGAAGGCGTCACGCTGGTGGACCGCGCCCACGACGAGATGACCAAGTACCCGGCGGCGGGCTTGTTCGTCTTCATCGGCGCGATGCCTTACACCGACTGGCTGCCCTCGGAAGTGCTGCGCGACGACAAGGGCTTCATCCTGACCGGCAACGACCTGGTCAGGAACGGGATGCCGCCGAAAGGCTGGGGGCTGGATCGCCTGCCGTTCCTGCTGGAGACGAGCGTGCCGGGCATCTTCGCCGCCGGCGACGTGCGGCATGGATCGGTCAAGCGGGTGGCGTCCGCCGTCGGTGAAGGATCGATTTCCGTCCAGTTCATCCATCAGTATCTCGGAGACCTGTAAATGCTGACGCGCGACCAACTGCGCGAAATCGAGCTGTTCTCACATCTGCGGGAAGACCAGGCGGATTGGATCCTGGCGCACGCCGAGGTCCGCGACTACGCCCCCAACGAGTACGTCTTCAAACAGGGGGAGCCTGCCGACTACTGGTATGCGGTGGTGGCGGGTGAAATGCAGATCGTCCAGGAGCGCGAGAATGCCGAATATGTCCTGGCGACGCACAACCGGGGGTCGTTCAGCGGCGAGGTCCCGCTGCTGAGCGGAACCCCCTACATCGCCAGCGCCCGGACGCTTTCCGCCACCCAGGTCCTGCGGCTGGACAACCAGAATTTCCGCGACATGTTCGGCGTCTGCCCGGTGATCGTCAGCAAGCTGTTCGGGGCGCTTCAGTGGCGCATCCAGACCACCGAGGCGCTGGCGCGCCAGCGCGAGAAGCTGTCGTCGCTCGGCGTGCTGGCTGCCGGGCTGGCGCATGAACTGAACAACCCCTCCGCCGCCGCCACGCGCGCCGCCAGCCAGCTCGGCACGGCGCTGGATGCGCTGCAAGCGCCGCTGCTGCGCCTCGCCGGCGCGCTCGACGCCGAGCAGATCGCCCTGCTGCTCGAGGTACGGGCGCGGGCGGTGGCACAGGCGATCACGCCGGAAGACCTGGACACCCTGACCAAGAGCGACCGCGAAGACGCCGTCGGCTCCTGGCTGGATGACCAGAACATCGAAAACAGTTGGGATATTGCGCCGGTGTTCGTCACCGCCGGAATCAGCACCGAGGCGCTGGACGATCTGCGCGATTCTATCGGCGACGATGCCCTGCCGGATGCCGTCGGCTGGCTGTGCGCGGCGGTCAACGCCGGCATCCTGCTGCGCGAGGTGGAACAGGCGACCAAGCGCATTTCCGGGCTGGTCAAGGCGGTCAAATCCTACTCCTACATGGATCAGGCGCCGCAGCAGGCGGTCAACGTGCACGAAGGCATCGACGACACGCTGGCGATCATGGCGTACAAGCTGCGTCAGGCGAACATCGTCGTGGCGCGGCAGTTCGACGCGGACCTACCCGCCATCCAGGCGTATGGCAGCGAACTCAACCAGGTGTGGACGAACATCATCGACAACGCCATCGACGCCATGACTTCGGCGCATGGCAAGGGCAGGCTGACCATCAGCACGTGGGGCGACGCCGAAAACGTCTACGTGCAGATCGCCGACGATGGACCGGGCATCCCGCCGGAGGTCAAGGCGCGCATCTTCGAGCCGTTCTACACCACCAAAGAAGTCGGCAAGGGGACGGGGCTGGGCATGGACATCGCTCAGCGCATCGTCTTCTCGCGGCATCGCGGCGAGATTTTGATCGACTCCGTGCCGGGCGACACCCGCTTCACCATTCGTCTGCCGATCAACGCCGGGCTGATCAAGACGGAGGGCGCGGGCGGCTGATCACAGGCTGGACGCAGCCTGACAGGGGACCTGTTCCATCCGCCACAGGACTTCGCCCAGGTCCGGTTCCAGGGCGCGAATCTGCCGCCATGACCGGTCCTGAGAGGCGTAGGCATAAAGGATGTTGCGCCCGGACAGCACGACGAGTTCGCTGCCGTCCGCCAGCCACAGCATCCTTCCGATGCCGTTTGGGTCGGGGAACAGCACGGTGCGCGTCGGGCGGTAGGACTCGCCGCTGAATTCGTAGAAGCGGATGCGGCGCGACGCTGCCGGAGAAGCGACGGTCGTGGCGACGCTCGGCGAGACCGCGATGTGGCGTAGATCCGAGGAGATCGCCGATGCATTGTAGGGCGTCTCGATCACCTCGCGCGCGCCGGTCGAAGCGTCATAAAACGTCAGCGCATAGAGTCCCAGGTCGGTCAGTTCGCGCACCAGCAGATGTTGATCATCCACCCAGGCGTGGCTCGGCGCGAAGTCAAACGCGCTGCTGGGAACCCAGAAGCCGTCGATGGTGACTTTCCCGTACACGTCGAATACGGTGAAGGCGGTCCAGATGTCGCCGGAGGAGTGGTAGACGATGATGCTGGTCTCGTCGGGCGACCAGAAGACGGGCAGCGAGGAATTGTAGAAGTTCGGCAGCACAGCGCGGTAGACCGGCAGAGCGTCGTCGGCAGTATCGATGATGACGAACTCACCGCCTTCGCTGCGCGGTTCAAGGAGCAGATAGCGCCCGCTCGGCGACCAGCTCATCTGGAAGCTTTGCAGCCCAGGGTCGATGGATCGGGGCGTCAGGTCCGGCACGGTCAGCAGGTGCAGCAGCTCGCTGCCATCCATCGTCAGCGCATAGCTGAGGGCGATGTGTTCCCCGTCCGGCGACCACAGCGTCTCGCCTGAACCATACACCGTGTCAACCGACTCGAACGAGAAAGCCGCCTGCTGACCGGTCCCCGTATTTTCCAGCCGCAAAACCTGCTGAGGCGACGCGCGGTCGGGCTGCTGGACGGTGAACTGCCAGCCGCCGGTGGGGGAAAGCGCCGGGGCGCCCGGCTCCGCTTCGTACACCGGCGAATGCTCCGGCTGGATCGTCACCTGGGTGAGCGCGCCGCTTGCGACCTCCACCTGGTAGCCCACCTCGTCGAAATTGGAGAACAGCAAACACTGCGAGGTCTGGGCGTGAGCGGGCTGCTGCGGCAGAAGCAGCCGGAGAGTCACAACAGCCAGGACAATTGCGCTGGTCCACATGATGAAGCGCTCCCTGTGCGGTCATCTGGATGAATATCCGCAGTATAGGGGCGATTCTGTGCGAATCGAGAAGGCGTAGGTTTCCAGACGGACGAAAGACTCTCTTCGCGCCGATGGGGCGGCAGCGCCAAGCCAAATCTCACAATCTTCTTAACGGACGACCCGGCGGGTCGCCCGCCCGCTCATGGATTTCTTTCGAGATTCCACTTTAGGTGTGTGAACCGCCCTGTGTGGCATAATATCAGGAGATTTCGAGGAGTTGAGACCGCATGAAAACTCTGGAATTGCGCCTGACCGTCACACCCGATGGGCATGTCATCCTCCCTCCGATACCGCAGCTTCGACCAGGGGACTATGACGCTGTACTCATAGTCGAAGGCGCAGGTGAGCATCCAGCAAGGGAGCCACTCCAGCTTCCCGTGATTGACGTAGGTCCCTGGCCCGCTGATCTGTCGCTGCGTCGGGAAGATCTGTATGACGACCGAAGCTAGGGACGTTTTTATCGACACCAATGTGCTGGTCTATGCCACAGTCGCTTCTGCGCCCCTTCACCAGCAAGCACAACGGTCTCTGCACCAGCTGTGGAGCAGTGGAGATGTGCTGTAGATCAGCCGCCAAGTGCTTCACGAATATGCAATGGTCGTCACCCGCCCGCAAACGTTCATGAATCCGCTCGGTGCTTCAGTAGCGGCGGCTCAAGTAGATACTTTTATGCGGCAGTTTCAAATCGCCGATGATACAGACCGCGTTACAGCCGAATGGAGCAGACTGCTGCATTCTATTCCCATTGGCGGGCGACAAGTCTATGATGCAAACATCACTGCCGCGATGCTGGCATACGGTGTCACCCATTTGATGACGAATAATGGCAGAGATTTCGCCCGTTACAGCCATCTTATCACGGTGATCCCTCTGTAACGTCTCTTGCGCTACAGCACCTCGTCGAAGCGCACCACCTCGGCAGCGCCGCCGCGCAGAATCAGCAGCTGCCCCGGCTGGGTGTAGTCCAGTTCGTCCCGCCGCGTGAAGCTGCCGTGCAGGATCAGGTTCTTCAGCGCCGCGATGATCATCCCGTGTGTGCACACCCAGATGTGCTGGTAGGGCGACCCATTCATCTCGTCCACGAAGCGCTGCACCCGGTCGCGCACCGCCTCGAACGGCTCTGAGACGTGCTCGTTCAGGCGCGCGTCCGGCGTGAAGCTGCGCCCCGTCGCCTCGGTCACGATGCCCGCCGTCTGCTGGCAGCGCAGAAATTCCGACCGCGCGCCATAGTCATAGGGCAGCAGCGTCATGTACTGCCCCAGGCGCTGAATCGGCGGGATGCCTTCCGGCAGCACCTCGGCGCTGTAGATGCGGTCGCCATAGCCGGTCTTGCTGTGCGTCGCCAACCCATGCCTAAAGATGTACCACTGTTTTTCGTTCGACATCGTCAATCGCCGCCTGATAGAGAGTCACAATCCGGTCTGCAATGCTGCGCCACGCCAAATCCTGCACTTTCTGGTAAACGTCCTGGCTGATCCGCGCCCGCGCCGCTTCGTCGGTCAGCAGGTCCGCCATCTGCGACGCCAGCAGCAGCGGGTTGTTGACCGACGTGATCAACAGTTGGTGCTGGTCGTCGATCAAGCTGGCGATGCCGGTGACGTTGGTGGTAATGACCGGCACGCCGCACGCCATCGCCTCGGCGGCTGCCATGCCGAACGATTCGTAATGCGAGGGCATGACCAGCACGTCCGCCGCATTGTAGTACAGCGGCAGTACGTCCTGGGGCTGCTGCCCGGCGAAGTGGACGACCGGCGTCAGGTGCAGCAGCGCCCGCAGTTGTTCCAGCTTTTGCAGCTCCTTCGACCATTGAGCGGGCTGCTGCGAGATATCGCCGCCGATGATCCACAGAGTCACGTCGCAGGCGGGCTGCCGTTCCAGCATGATCTTCATGGCGTACATCAGCATGTCGATGCCCTTGAGCGGTTCGATCCTGCCGCAGAACAGGATGATGTGCTGGTCGGGGTCCATGCCCAGCTGCGCCCGCGCCGCCAGCCGGTCGAGAGGCTTGAAGTGATCGACATCGACGCCGGGGGGGATGACTTCAACCTTCCCGACATCCGCCTGGTAAAGATACTGAAGGTAGCTCCGGTCGCTGTCGCTCGGCGCGATGATCCGGCTGGACTCGCGCACCAGGCGAAACTCGGCGTCGATGCGCGGCTTGTCTTCCAGTTCGCGCTCGTCGCGGGCGACCAGGTTCTTCATCAGCGCCAGGGTGTGGAAGGTCATCAGCATGGGGATCGCGCGCGGCAGGTGCGGCAGAATCTCCAGCCCCGCCAGCCCGGACAGGTAGTAGTGGCTGTGCATCACGTCGTACTCGACGCCTTCATCGGCGATGAACCTGAGGATGTTGGCGACGAATTCGGGCAAATACTGCATCAGCTGCTTCTTCGGGACCGGGCTTTCAGGACCCGCCGGCACGTGGATCACTCGAAAGAGGGGGTCAACCGGCACGAGATGCGGGATATGATCGTCCTGGCTGCGGGTGAAGACATCGACGGCGACGCCCCGGCGGGCGAGTTCCCTGGCGAGTTCCAGCACATAGACGTTCATCCCGCCGGTCTCTTTGCCCTCCTGGGAAGCCAGCGGACAGGTATGATAGGAGATCATCGCGACGCGGCGGATCGGGGCAGATGGGTTGTTCACGCTGTTGCCTTACTCTCACAGTTGACGTTCGATAACAGTACACCAGGTTTGGAGATGGAACGATGATTCTGCGACGATTGGTCCTCACGCTCACCCTGCTGATCGCCCTGGCGCTGACGCGCGCGCCGCTGGCTGCGCAGGAGATGCAAAACGAGATTCCCGCCAACCTGGTCGAACAGATGCAGGGACTGGAAACGGCGACGGTCGCCCTGCGCGGCTTGCAGCCGACGTTCGAGATCGCCCGCGCCTTCCCCACCCGCGAAGAGACCATCGCCTATCTGGAAGATCTCTTCGAGCGCGATGTGCCACAGGAGCAGCTGGACCGGGCACGCGATCTCTACGCCGTCCTGGGGTTGATGCCCACCGATCTCGATCTGCGCCAGGTCTATCTCGACCTGCTGTCGTCGCAAGTCGCCGGCTTCTATGATACCGATACCCAGACGATGAACGTCATCCCCCTGCTCAGCAGCGACCCCGGCAGCAGCCTCTCGCTCACCGAACAGGTCATCTACGTGCACGAATATACCCACGCGCTCCAGGACATGCATTTCGACCTGGATGCCCTGCTGCCCGATGAGATCGCCAACAATGAGCCAGATCGCTCGCTGGCGATCACCTCGCTGATCGAAGGCGACGCCAGCGCCGCCATGCAGCTCTACATGCAGGCGGTGGTTGCCGAAAACCCGCTGGCAGGGCTGAGTATGCTCACCGAAGGCGCGCTGGCGGGGGCGTTCACGCCGCCCACAGGAATCCCGGAGATTCTGACGCGCGAACTGCTCTTCCCTTACGAACAGGGCTTGAATTTCGTCACGGCGGTCTGGGGCGATGGCGGCTGGGAGGCGGTCGATGCGGCTTTCGCCAGCCCGCCGACGACGACCGAGCAGGTGATCCACCCGGCTAAGTTCATCGCCGGTGAAGCCGCCGTCCCGGTCGAAGCGGGTTCCGCCGATCCCGGTGAGGGGTGGACGCTGATCTGGGAGACCACCCTGGGCGAGTTCTATCTGCGCGAACACCTGAACGCCTTCGCCGAATTCTCGACGGCGGCATCGCGGGCGGCTGCCGGCTGGGGCGGCGACGCCATCCGGGTCTGGCGCAGCGGCGATCAGCGGGCGTTCGCGCTGCGGGTGGCGTTCGACACGCCGGAAGATACCGCCGAGTTCGTCGAGGTCTACAGCGAGGCGACCGGAGCCTTCGCGCCGGGCTGCGCCGCCTACCTGGACGGCTTGATCTGCGCGGCGGAGATCGCCGACGGCGTGGTCATCGCTTACGCGCCGGATGCCGCCCTGGCGCAGCGCCTGATCGCGTAGGGACGCGGGCATTACCCCGATCTGCCGGTTATCGTCTACGATCTGCGGAAGAGCGTTATTGTCAGCGGACTTACGGAGGCGGGTGCATGGCAGAAAAGACGGTGACCATCGAGCGCCACATCACGGAGAAGCAGAAGCAGCACCCTCAGGCGACCGGAACCCTGACAGCGCTGCTTTATGACATGGCGCTGGCGGCGAAGATGATCGCCAGTCAGGTGCGCCACGCCGGCTTGATCGATATCCTGGGCGCGGCAGAAGGACGCAACGTCTACGGCGAACAGCAGCAGAAGCTCGACGTTTACGCCGACTCGGTGATCTTCAAGCTCAACGATCACACCCACCGGCTGTGCGCGATGGTCAGCGAAGAACGCGACGAGATCATCGAGATTCCGCGCAAGTATGGCAAGGGGCGCTACGTCCTGCTCTACGATCCGCTGGACGGTTCGTCGAACATCGACCTGAACGTCTCCATCGGCACGATCTTCTCCATCCATCGCAAGGTTTCGACCGGCGGCGACGGCACGCTGGAAGACATCCTGCAGCCGGGCAGCCGGCTGGTGGCGGCGGGCTACGTCCTGTACGGATCGAGCACCATGATGGTCTACACGACCGAACAAGGCGGCGTGCACGGCTTCACGCTGGAGCCGAGCATCGGCGAGTTTCTGCTCAGCCATGAAGACATCCGCATCCCCAGCCGGGCGACGTATTACAGCACCAATCAGGGCTATGAGAAAGCCTGGACGCACGGCGTCCGGCGTTTCACCAAATGGCTGCAAGGGATTGACGGCGAGGGGCATCCCAGCCTGGGACTGCGCTATACCGGCTCGCTGGTCGCCGACTTCCACCGCACGCTGCTGCGCGGCGGCGTCTTCTACTATCCCGGCGACATGCAGCAGCCAGAGGGCAAGATGCGCCTGATGGTGGAAGCGCAGGCGATTGCCTTCATCGCCCGCCATGCCGGCGGCTACGCTTCGGACGGCTACGGCGACATCCTGGAGATCAAACCGCACAAGCTGCACCAGCGCACACCGCTGTTCGTCGGCAGCCGCGATCTGGTGGTGCAGGCGGAACACTTCATCCGCCAGCATGACCAGGACTGGCTGAAGCAGTACCTGCCCTATCGCGAAGGGCGCCAGGATGCGCCCTGAAGCTGCGCAGCGCCGCCGCGCCAGAGGCGAATCAGTGGCGCGCCGCCCGCCGATCGGTTGACGCGACTTTTCAGCGTGTACTATAATCGCCGGCGGCGTGGGGGCGAACGACGAGTACTCCACGCCTTATTATTGTCAGGGCATGCCGGTTGATGAAGCTCTACACACAAGGGAAAACCGCGATGCAGCGCCGCGATCTTCTGCTGCTCGTCCTTACGATGATGATCTGCGCCGCCGGGGCACGCCTGACCCAGGCGCAGGACGCCAACCTGCTGCGCGATGGCGGCATGGAAGGCAGCTACACCCAGCGCGGGCGCGCCGACCTGAACATCCCCGCCGACTGGAACGCCTGGGTCGCCGAGCAGCCGCGCACCGAAGCCTGGATGAACCTGCCGCCGGTGGCATTTCCGCACCCCGGACCGGACCCTGCTCCTCATTCGGGTGCGCGGGCGGCGAACCTCAACAAGGGCTTTGCCACTTTCACGGCAGCGCTTTACCAGCAGGTCGCGGTCACGCCGGGCGCAGCGGTCACCGCTTCGGCGTATGCCTATCTGCACACCTGTGACATCCCCGACGGGGCGACCACCTGCGCGTCGTCGTCCGATTCCGGCGCGTTCACGCGCATCGGCATCGACCCCGACGGCGGCACGAACCCGCTCGACGCCGATGTCGTCTGGTCGCCCAATCAGCTGCCTCATGGCTCGTGGACGCCGATGGCGGTCAATGCGACAGCGACCGGCAGCACGGTCACGCTCTTCCTGTATACCAGCCAGACCTGGCCCCGCGAATTGAACGCCGTCTACTGGGACGACGCCTATATGGCAGCCGGTGGAGCAGATGGCGCGCCGCCCATCGCGCCGACCGCCCCGCTGGAGGTCGGTTTTGTGCAGCCTCAGGGGCAGCGCGCCGACGGCTCCATCGTCCATGTCGTCCAGTCGGGCGATACTATCGACAGCATCGCCGTCGCCTACGGGCTGACCCGCGAGGCGATCCTCACGCTGAACCCGGACCTGCGCAGCGCCCGCTTCATCCAGATCGGGCAGGAGATCGTCGTCCAGCCGCCGCTGCCCACCGCGACGCCCTCCACCCCTCCGACCGCCGCACTCGATTCGACCCTGGCTCCGCTCGACCCGGCGCTGCTGACCAGCATCGCCGCAGCAGCCGCCGGGACGACCACGCCCGCAGCCGGCGAAACGACCGCCGAAGCGTCCGACGCGACAGCCGCCGCGCCGACGACGGAACCTCTAACGCCCACGCCGACGGAAACCCTCGCGCCGACGCTGGAGGCGACCGCCGCGCCGACTCAGGTCGCGCTCGCGCCTACCAGCCCGGCATCCGCTATCCTGATCGCTCCGCCTGCCCCGGTGATCTCGGCGGCGGACGGCGTGGTCTTCCCGCTCGACCCGGCGGACGAGGCGGCATCGATCTGCGTGATGATGTTCGAAGATGCCAACCAGAACCGCCTGCAGGACGCGGGCGAAGGGCTGGTCACGGGCGGGAGGATTGCGCTGATCCTCGCCGGCGAGACCGTCAACGAACACATCACCGGCGACCTGGACCCGACCTGCATCGACCGGCTGCCCTCGGCGCGCTACCTCGCCCTGGGGCAGGCTCCGGCGGGCTACGGTCTAACGACCGCCGCTCAGCTTCAGGTGCGGACGACCGGCGGCTCCAAGCTGACCCTCGCCTTCGGCGCTGCCCAGGGCGTTCAGGCGGTCGTCGCGCCCACCGCCGATCTCGCCGCCGAATCGGCGACACAGGCAGAAGATGTCACGCCGCAGGGCGTGCCGCTGCGCCAAAACCTCGGCTTGATCGTGCTGGGCGCGGCGGCGTTCGTGCTGGTCCTCGGCACGGTGGCATCGCTGCTGGCGCGACGCCGCTGAGGCGCATCATGAGGCGGAGGAGACCATGTTCGACCGCACGCCATTGATGAGTCGCTCTGGAGCCTGGCTCCTGCTGGCGCTGCTGCTGATCGCCGCGCTGCCCGCCGCCGCTCAGGAGGGCAGCGGGCAGCTGTGGGTGCGCGCTTTTGTCGACCGTGATGGCGACGGCGTGCGCGACCCCAACGAGCCGCTCCTCACCGAGGGCGTAGCGGTCGAGCTGATCCGCGAGGGTGTGGTCATCGACAGCGCCCGGCTCACCGCCGACAGCCCCTACACCTCGCAGGGTTTGGTCGGTTTTCAGCGCCTCGAACCCGGCGAATACACCGTGCGAATCACGGCGGGAGCGCTCACCCCAACCACGCCGGACAGCGTGACGGTCCAGGTCAGCGGCAGCGGTCTGCCGCCGGTGGTGGAATTCGGCGGGCAGCCGCCAGCCGAGCCAGCCGCCGCCGGCGAACAGGACGGCATCCTGGCGTTCGCGCCCCAGGACCCGGAGGTGATGCATCTGGTGGTGTCGGCGCTGGGCGCGCTGATCGTCGCCGGGCTGGTCGCCGGGTTCGGCTTTCTGATCTACCTGCTGGTGCTTGCGCCGCGCTACCGGGCGGCGCTGGCTCAGGCGAAGCGCGCCGCGACCACCACCGGCTCGATGCGGGCGGTGACGCCGCCCGAAGCCGCAAAACCATCCGACCGTCATCCCTAGAGGCTGTTATGAACTTCTGCGGCAGGAGTTCCCCTCACCCCTGTATCCCCTCTCCCACGCGCGCGGGGCGAGGGGACCTAACTCCCCCTTCTCCCCGTTTTTGTGGGAGAAGGGGGCTGGGGGGTTGAGGGGAGAAGAGTTCATAACAGGCTCTAGCCGAGTCTATCCCACGCACTCCGGCAGGAGCGCCGCGACGGCGGACATCAGGGCTTCGACATCTTCGGCGGTGGTATAGCCCTGCACGGAAATGCGCAGGGAGTGCCCGCCGTTCCAGTTCACGAATGGAATCTCGATGCGATGTTCTTCCCACAGCCGCCGCTGAAGCGCCGCGCCGTCGCACGCCGGGATGGGCATCGCCGCCAGCTGCATGAACCAGTCCCGCGAATCCGGGCTGATTGCCTCCAAGCCGGTGATCTCGGTCATGCGCCGGCGGGCGTGACGGGCGAGTTCGTGGCAGCGCTCGCGCACCACGTCCCAATCGTGCGCCGCCTGGAAGTCGATTGCCGCCGGGATGCTCAGGTAGGCGGCGATGTCGCGTGTCCCCTGCCACTGATGCTTCTGGACGAACGTCGCCTCGCTGGACCAGCCCCAGCTGACGACCAGCGGTTCGGACGCCGCGTGATGTTCCGGACGGGCATAAAGGAACGCCGCGCCCTTGGGGGCGCACAGCCATTTGTGACAGTTGCCGGTGTAAAAATCCGCGCCGATGGCTTCCAGGTCGAGCGGAATCTGCCCCGGCGCGTGCGCCCCGTCGATGATCGTCACGATGCCCGCCTCGCGCGCCCGACGGCAGATCGCCTCGATGGGAAAGCGCAGCGCCGTCGGCGAGGTGATGTGGCTCATGAAGATGACGCGGGTGCGCGGCGTCACCGCCGACCAGAAGGATTCGATGAACGCCTCTTGGGTCGTCACGGGCAGGGGTACGCGGTGGCGCACGTAGACCGCCCCGGTCTTGCCGCAGATGAACTCCCAGGTCTTGTCCATCGCCCCATATTCGTGATCGGTGGTCAGAATCTCGTCGCCCGGTTTCAGCTTCAGGGCGCGCGCGACGGTGTTCCCCCCGACGGTGGCGTTGGCGACGAAGACCAGGTTGTCGGCTTGTGTGCCCAGATAGGCGGCGAGATGCGCCCGCGCTTCGTCGAGCAGGGCGTCGGCACGCCGCCCCAGAAAAAGCACCGGCTGGCGTTCCAGCTCGCGCTGCCAGCGCTGATAGGTGTCGAAGACCGGCTGTGGGCATGCCCCAAACGAGCCGTGATTCAGGAAGATGACGGAAGGATCAAGCAGGAAGAGGTCGCGCAGTTCTCGTGCGTTCATGGTCGGGTCGAATTTACCTTCGTGCCGAGTCGGGTAAGGGTGAATGCATTTGGTCAGTGTCTCATCCAACATTGTCCATGACGGCGCGGGGGTGTCAACGCACATAGCGTACCATGTACGGACCAATCGTTGGCGGCGCGCTCAGCCCGGCTGGATGCCCCAGAAGAGCATGAACCCGGCGACCAGCGCCGCGCCGGTGAGCAGCAGCATCCACACGCCGACGCGCGGAAAGTCGCGGGGCGTATAGCCGCCCGGTCCCATCATCAGGATGTTGACCGGATGGGCGACCGGGGTCAGGAATGCCGCCGAACAACCGATGGCGACCGCCACCGCTGCCGCCTGCGGGTTCACGCCCGCCGCCAGCGCCGCGCTCACCGCCACCGGTCCGACCACCAGCGCGGCGACCTGCCCGCCGATCACCTGCGTGACCAGGGCGGCGGCGGCGAAGAATCCGGCGATCATGCCCAGCGCACCAAAAGGCTGGAGCGCCTGCGTCAGAAACGTCCCCAACTGCTCCGACAAACCGGTCTCCACCAGACCGACGCTCAGGGGCAGCAGTCCGGCGATCAGAAAGACGATTCGCCACTCAACAGCTTGATAAGCCTCATCCATGTTCAGGCAGCCGGTGAGCGCCATCGCCGCCGCGCCGCCCAGCGCCGCCAGGGAGATCGGAATGATGTCGAAGATCGCCAGCGCCAGCACGATCAGGGTGATCGCCAGGGCGACCGGCGCTTTCTGTGGGGCGGCGGGGCTGAGGGCGTGGGCGCTTTGCAGCACCAGATAGTCGCGCTCCCGCGCCAGCAGGTCGATGCGCGCCTTCACGCCGACCATCAGCAGCGCGTCGCCTTCATGAAGGGCGAATCTGCCGACATCGGTGCGGTAGCTGCGCCCTTCGCGCCACAGGGCGACCGCCGTCAGACCGTATTTGCTGCGAAAACGCAGATCGGTCAGCGTCCGGCTGATCGCCGATGAGCGCGGCGGGATGATCACTTCAGTCAGATCAACCTCGAAAGGGTGATGATGAAGCGCGCCATTCGCGCCTTCCCGCCCCAGCCGCATCCCCCAGTCGGTGAGCTGCACGATGCGATCTTCGCGTCCCAGGATGAGCAGAAGATCGCCGGATTCCAGCGTATTGTCCGGCAGTGGCGTCAGGATCGCCTGATGCCCACGCCAGATCGCCAGCACGGTGACGCCGAGCTTTTCGCCGATCTGGCTGTCGCGCAGCGCCCTGCCCGCCACGAACGAGCCGGGCAGCACGACGAATTCCCACAGGCGTTCTTCAAGCTGGTACGTCTCATACAGGCTGCGCGAGACGCGGCGCGGGCTGAGGTTCATCGACGCCGACTCGCGGCGCGGCAGCAGACGTCTCCCGACCAGCACCATGAAGATCAGCGCGCAGACGACGATCAAGCCGCCGACAGGCAGGAAGTCGCCCATCGTCAGCCCCGTCTGCCCCTGCGCGACCAGCAGCCCGCTCAGGATGATATTGGCGGTGGTGAAGTAGGTCGCCATGCCGCCGACCAGCGTGCCGAACGCCAGCGGGATGAGCAGTTTGGAAGGGGGAATGTCGCTTTCGCGCGCCACCTGGGCGATAGCGGGCAGCAGCAGCGCGCCGGCGGCGATGTTGTTCATCGCCAGCGAGAGCAGCGCGCCGACCGCCATCGTCAGGAAGACCAGGCGCGCCTCGCCCACGCCGCCCAGGGTCCGCAGACGGTTCGCCAGCGCGCTGACCACGCCGGTCTCTTCCAAGCCGCGCGTGATCACGAACAAGCCGATGATGGTGATCACCGCCGACTGGCTGAAGCCGATCAGCGCCTCTTCTGCGCTGACCACGCCGGTCAGCGCCAGGATAAGCAGCGCCAGCACCGCCACCAGATCGGCGCGCAGGGCACTGCTGACGATCAGCAGCAGCGCGCCCAGCGCAACCGCGATCAGGATGACTTCCTGCATCGTCAGCATCATGGCGCATCACCCGCCGGCGCGGTCTTCGACGTCGAGCGCCTCCAGAAACTTCGGATTGGCGACTTCCAGTTGAAGCCGGGTCGCCATCAGCAGGTGATCCAGCAGCGGGGCGGCGCGGTCTTCGGCGTCGTAGGCTCCGGCGCGAATCGCAGCGCACAGGTCGGCGCGGCGGGCTTCCAGCCGGCGGCGCAGGCGCTCCGGGTCGCCGTCGAACGGCTCGTCGGACGCTTGCAGCGCATTCATGCCCTCCCAGAGCATTTGCAGATGCGCCGCTTCCAGCGACGCCTGACGCGCGGCGATCCTCAGGATATTGGCGGCGACGAGCGACTGAAAATAGAGCCGGGCGTCGCCCTTCACCGCCGGGATGATCGCCGTCTCCAGATGCATCCGGGCGGCGTCGATCAGCGCTTCCAGCGTCGGGCGGTCGTAGACGGTCATGATGTCGTTTCCATCATGCGAATCAGGCGCAGGGCTTCGTACTGCATCTCGGCGGAGCGGCGTCCCAGGCTCGCCAGTTCGACGCTGGGGTCCAGCCCGGAAAGGTGGCGGTTCGCCTGCGACAGACAGATCACCCCCCAGCGGATATTCCCCAGCAGCTCCCAGAAATCGACGGCACGGCGGTCCACTGTTCGCCCGCCGGCGGCTTCATAGGCGCACAGGAAGGGTTCGCGGTCGGCAATGCCGCCGACGCGCCCCGCGCCGCCGAAGCGCCAGTCGCGCATGCACAGATAGCCGAGTTCTTCATCCGGGTCGCCCAGGTGGGTGAATTCCCAATCGGCGACGGCAGCCAAGCCGTCATGATGGACGATCAGGTTGCCGATGCGAAAGTCGCCGTGAATGAAGGTGATGGCTCCGGGTAGGGGCGCGTGACGTTCCGCCCAGCGCAGCGCAAACTCCAGCGCCGGATTCCTGACGTTGAGCGCATCGAGGATGGCATAGGTCTGAGCGATGGCGTCGAGCGCCGGCGTGCGCCCCGGACGCGCCAGAAAATCCAGCGAGTCCACCGGCAGATGGTGAATCTTCGCCAATTCCACCGCCAGCTGACCGGGCAGGGCGGCGCGCGCCTGCGCCAGATCGGGCGCGGCGACTACTTTGCGACCGATGGACACGCCCTGCACGTAATCCATCAGGAAGAAGGGACCGCCCAGGATGTCAGGATCGGCACACAGCCAGCGGGGACGCGCGACGCGCACGCCGGCGGCGTGGGCGAGCTGCATGAGATGGAATTCCTGTGCGCGGGAAAGGGCGCTTTCGACCATCGAGGTGGGCAGGTCGCGCCGCAGGACCAGGCGTTCACGCGCGCCGCCGATGACGGCGTCGATCAGCCACATATCGCGCGACGCCCCGCCGGTGAGGGGCGCAGCGCGTTCGACGGCGCAGGAATCGCCGGATGCCCCGCCGATGAACTCGGCAAGTCGGGCGAGCGCTTCGGGGAGAGCAAGATCGGGATAGCGCATGACGGTCTGTTCTCGTGCGATGTCACGAGATTACCCGATCTGCGTCGCCGCCGCCAGCCTCGCCGGGGCGACCGCATCAAAGTGATGCCGCCGCCTTGTTCCGCGCGATGACCGCCGGGCGGCACAGCTGATAGAACTGGCAGTAGGAGGCGCATTTGCCGTCCTCCAGCTTGTTCGGGCGGCTGCGAAAGTCGCCCGCCGTCATCCGCGTCAGCTGATCGCGCAGCTTCTCCCTGCCCGCCGCCAGCACCTCGCCCGATTCAGCGACGGCAAGCGCGCCGCTGCCGCTGTTGCTCGACAGATGCCAGAACGTCCCGCCCAGCACCTCCGCCGAGGGGTGAAGCTGCCGCGCCGCCTCCAGGTAGACGAGCATCTGGAAGTTGCGCCCCCGCTCGATCTCTTTGGTATCGATGCTCGTGCTGCCGCTCTTATAATCCACCAGCACGATCCGCCCATCGGGCAGGCGGTCGATGCGGTCGATTGCCCCGCGCAGCCGCAGCGCCGTCCCCCCGCCCAGGTCCAGGCGGACCAGATCGCCCTCGCCAAAGCGCGATTCCTGCCGAAACGGGGTGCGCCCGACCGCCGCATCCAGCCTCTTCAGCGGGTTGTCCGACGAGAAGTCGGATTCTACCAGCGTCCGCAGGCGGCGGCGGATCGTCACCTGATCGCCCGTCCACACCGCCGACGCCCGAAAACCGATGCGCGCCGGCGCATCCGCCAGCAGCCGGTCGCAGGCTTCCGTCAGGATGACCAGGGCGCGCGGCAGATGATCCGGGGTGATGCTCAGCCCCTCCGCCCCGATCTGCCGGTAGGTTGCCTCCAGGATTTCGTGATAAAGCGTCCCGCGCTGGCGCACGTCCATGCCGTCTTCCGGCAGTTCCAGCGGCTCGATCTCCAGCAGCCGGTGCGCCAGATAGCGGTAGGGGCAGTAGCCGTAATCGTTCAGCCCCGATGCGCTCCAGGTCTGCCGCGCGATCTGCGCGCCCACGCCGCGAATCAGCGCCGGGTCGCTCAACACGCCGCTGGTCGCCTCGAACGGGGCGGCGCTGCTCATCCGCCGCGCCTCGACCTGCCCGGCGCGGAGGATATGCCGCCAGTAGTCCGGGTGCTGCGCCTTCAGCCAGGCGGCGCGCCGCCGCGTCAGGTCGGCAGTCGATGCCTCTCCGCGCCGCGCCGCATCGACGACCGCCAGCGCCGCTTCCGCCAGCGCCGAGGCTTCTTCGTAGCCCGCCGCGCCATCGATGGCGAGCCTGGATGTTCGCCCCGCCAGCAGATCGGCGGGCAGCCCGGCGCGCGACAGCCCCCACAGGTGACTTGCGCCCCAGGCTTCGCCGTCCTTGAGGTAAGGGCGGGAGAGGGTGAGCGTCTCGCGCGCTGTGCCGATCAGGCTCAGGAACAAGCCTTCGTCGTTCGCCCGCTCGGCGCTCTCCGGCAGATCGACCCCGGCGCTGCACAGCCGCGCCCGCTCCGAATCCAGCAGCAGCGGGTCGCCGGGGGTCGGCGCGGGGAAGATCCCTTCCGCCAGTCCGACGATGCAGACGTGGCTGTGCGGCAGCCCGCGCGCGTTCGCCGCCGTCGTCGCCAGCACGCGCCCGTCGCGTCCCGCGCCGCGCTCGACCGGGGCGTCGCTCAGCGCGCCGAGGAAATCCGCCAGGAAGCCGGCGCGATCAAGCCGCTGCGGCAGCCCAACTGCCGCGCTGAGCACGGCGCTGGCGATCATCCCGCGCAGGATGTCTTTGAGCGCCTTCATCGCCGCCAGATCGCGCGCCGTCTGCTCTGGCGGCTGAAGGCGAATCTGCGCCGGCATGTTCAGCGTATAGGCGAGCGATTCCGGCGCGTCATCGCCAACGTCGTCCGGGTCGCGGGCATCCTCGCCGATCAGGCGCTCCAGCCAGCGCACGTACGCCGCGTTCTCACCCTCCGCCGGCGGGGTCACACCGTCGAAAAATGCTTCCAGCGCCCGCGCCAGCCGTTCCGCCTCGGAGGCGTCCAGCGTCCGCGCCGCGACGAATTCGTCATCGTCGGTCTCAACCGGCGGGTGGCTGGCGAAGCGCACCGCATCCAGCCATTCTTCTCGCCCGCCGATCACCCGCGCCGCCAGACTGATCGCCTCCAGGCGGTCCACCCCCGCCGCATCCAGCCCCGGCGCGGCGAAGTAGGGCGAGCGCAGCGCGTCCAGCACCTCACGACGACGAAAACCGCCGTGCAGCGCCAGCAGATCGATCAGCGCGGCGACGCAGGGCGTCTCCGCCAGCGCCGCGCCGTAGTGCAGCGCCAGCGGCACGCCGTACAGCCGCGCCGCCGTCGCCAGATGCCTGCCGTAGCGTCCCCAGTCGCGGACGGCGATCATCAGCGCTTCAGGCGGACAGCCTTCGACCAGCCGCCGCTTGACCCGACGCATGACGGCGGCAGCTTCCGCCGCCGGGTCGGGCGCTTCCAGCCAATAGACCGCCGGCGGCGTCGCGCTGGCGGCGTCGCGCTCGATGAACTGTTCGGTCAGGCGTGCGCCGAACGCCGCGCCCAGCCTCTCGCGCGCCTGCTGAAAACGTCTGCCCAGCGTCGCCTCGCCGCCGGGAATCGTCGTCATGGTGATCAGCATCTCCCCGACCTGCCGGTCGAGTTCGGCGAGGAGCGCCGCCTGCAGGGGGTTGAACTGGTCATAGCCATCCACCACCATCAGCCGCACGTCCCGGACCAGATCGGCATCCTGCTGAAGCGCCTCGACCGCTAGCCAGCCCTCGCCCTCGCGGTCGATCAGATCGTGCGCGATCAGCACCTCCTGATACGCCTTGTACATGCCGGCGAGTTCCAGCTCGCGCCGGTTGGATGCCGCGTCGAAGAAATCATCCGGCTGGATGCGGTGCTGTTTCAACTCGTCGATCAGCCCGCCGACCGCCCTGGCGAGACCGGGCGCGCCGATGATCGCCCCGAACACCGGCGAGTCGGCGAAGCGGCTGCGCAGCAGCGCCCGGATCAGTTCGCTCTGCGCCGAAGCGAACAGCGCCCGCCCCGGCTGGCGCGCCGTCGAAAGGATGCGCCGGTACAGATTGTAGAAGTCGAAATATTCGACGTTGAAGGACACCGGCGTCTCGGCGATGAAGCGCCGCCGGAAATCGACGATCTGCCGTTCGCTGCTCAGCAGCACCCAGACCTTCGCCAGCGGGTCCGTCCGTTTGCAGTCGAGCAGCACCTGCTGGGCGCGTTCCGTCTTGCCCGCGCCGGCTTGCGACAGCAGCAGGACCGCCATCACACGTCGTAGAGCTGCTGGATCACCTGGGTGACGGCGTTCATGTTCATTCGTTCTGCGTTCAGGTAAAAGCTGCCCAGGTTGACTGGCAGCAGATGCAGGTGCGAGATGGGGATGACCGAATCGCGCGCGCTCAGACGGACGCGGCGGTCGTCCCTGGTGAAGACGACGACGCCCAGGACCGGCGCGTCGTGCACCCCGCGCCCGCGCAGGAATTCACCGAGCCTGTCCATGTCGATCTGGCACTCTTTGGTCGGGTTGAAAGGGGCGGGCAGCAGATCGCCGCTGTTGTTGCGCACCAGCCAGTTGACGCCTTCGTTCGCCCAGTCACCCTCGGCGTCGGTGATGCGAAAGACCAACACCCCCGCCGGACCGACCAGCACAGCGTCGATGTAGCCGATCTCTCGCTTGCTGACGTTGCGAATCAACGTATAGCGGTCATCCAGTTTTTGCCCCAGGACCTGCGCCGTCTGCTGCGCCAGGTCGTTGTCCATCCGCCAGGTGAAGGCGCGGATCAGCATGCCCGCCGAGACCGCCAGCAGGACGATGCCGACGAACTCCGCCGCCGCGCGCAAAAAGCTGTACACGCCGAAGGACGGGTCGTTGACGCCCACCAGCGGGATGACGTTCATCAGGATGCCCACCGCCAGCGCAAACCCGCCAAGCGCGCCGGCGAGGAAGGCGATTGACTTCCACTGGTTGGCGCGCCGCGTCAGAGATCGAGTAGGGGCTACGTTTCGCATGGTCTCATCTATCCGTCTTCACTCGTGGTATCCGGCTGAACAGGGGATGGCGCGATTGGCTCTATCGGACGGGCGGGCGCCGTCGTGTCTGCCGCGCCGTCGTTTGATGCTCCGCCGCTGCCCGGCAGTTCCGGCAGTGTCACCGGCACAGCCTGGCGCGCCGCGCGGCGTTTGGCGATGGCGCTTTCCAGCGCCGCGCGCAGTTCCGCCAGGTCGGGCAGGGGCTTGTAGAACAGCAGATCGGCGCCTGCCTCGGCGCGTATGGCGCGCTCCTCCTCGTCGGAGAGTCGGTACGCCGTGATCAGGGCGATGACCGGGTCGCCGAAGATCGCCCGGCTTCGCAGCCGCCCCCCGACCTGCGCCCCGTCGATCTCCCCCGGAAGGCGCACGTCCAGCAGCGCCAGTTCCGGCGGCTCCTTCAGCGGCATGCCGCGCTCGACATCGTCCATCCAGCGAAATGCCTCTTCCCCATCGACGAACGCCATGCCTTCGATGCCCCAGACATCGAACATCGCCAGCAGCAGGGCGTAGATGTCGGGTTCGTCTTCAACGATCATCCAGGTGGACAACGATGGCAGCTCTCCTGAAGGCGTCGGCATCAGTGCGACAACCGCTTTTGCGACAACCGCTTTAATGATAGATTTCTTACTCGTTTCGGGCAACAAGTTGTGAAGCACGCGGGCAAACGTTGTATACTTGTAACATCACGCACCACATCCACGCAGAGGTCATTGGAGGACGACGTTGATCTGGTTGGTCGCAGAAGACGAAGCCGATATTCGCATGCTGGTTGCAACGATGATACAGGTCTGGGGTCACGACACCGTCGTGTTCGAAAACGGGCAGAAAGTCTGGGAGTGGCTCGATGTGGTTGACAGCAGCGCGGATGGCGTGAAAGTGCCCGATCTGATCCTGATGGACATCCGCATGCCCGGCAAGAAGGGCAACGAACTCGCCCGGCGAATGCGAACCATGCCGCAGATGAAGGAATCCCCCATCGTGCTGATGACCGCCTTCGCCCTCAGCCAGGCGGAACGGCAGGAGATGATGACCGCCGGCGGCGTCGATCAGATCATCAGCAAACCTCTGCCCGACTTTGAACAGCTTCGCCAAACCCTGCATGACCTGGTCGATAAGAAACGCGCGGAAGCGAACGGAAGCTCATGAGCCAACCTCCTCCTGATGATCAAGCGCTTGGCGACGCCATCTATCGCGTGAACCGCCTGGGTTCGGCGTCGGAAAAACTGTTCAGCCGCCTCTATCGCGGCATGAACAAACAGATCCTCGATCAGCTGCAAGCCGAGAATGAGTCGATCCGCGCGGCGCTCAAATACCGCGATGTGGAAGTGAAACAGCTGAACAGCATCCTGGCGGCGCTCGACCAGGGTGTGATCATGCAGGACAACTCCGGGCGGCTGGTGCTGGTCAACGAAGCCGCCAAGCGTCTGCTGGGCAGCATCAAAGCCTTCTGGGGCAGTGAACTGGGCAGGCTCTTCAACCAGTACAACGGCGTGACCAGCGCCGACACGGAGCTGATGCCGGTGGGCAAGCCCGCCAGCATCGAGATCAACGGCAAGACGGTGGGCGCGCAGATCGCCGTCGTCGCCGACGACAACGGCGAACGGCTCGGCACGATCATGATCCTGCGCGATGTCACCCATGAAGCGCTGAGCGAGCGCCTGAAAGAGCATTTCGTCACGGCGATCAGCCATGAGCTGCGCACGCCGATGGCAGTCATCAAAGGCATGAGCGAGGTCATCGCCGCCAGCGACGGACCGCCGAATCGCAAGCTGCTGGCGACCCTGGCGCGCAACGTCGAGATATTGGACCGGATGATCGTCGAGCTGCTGGATATTTCCGAGCTTGCCAGCGGCGACTTCAGCATCCGCCATGAAGAACTGGATGCTGAGGAACTGCTCTGGCAGGTCGTCGGCGGTCAAGCGCCGGAGATCAAGCGCGCCGGGCTGGACGTGTCGGTGCTGGTGCGCGACGCCTCGCAGCTGCGGCTGATCGGCGACAACCAGCGGCTGCGCTGGGCGTTGGGGCATCTGCTGCAAAACGCCATCCACTACACCGAACGCGGGGGGCATATCCTGGTGGCGGCGTCGGCGAGCGACCATGAACACATTGCCATTCAGGTGTCGGATACCGGGGTGGGCATTCGTGAGGAAGACCTGCCGCGCATCTTCGACCGCTTTTTCCGGGGACAGGCGCGCACCGCCAGCGGCAAGCTGATCGATCCGCGCGGCTTGGGGCAGGGGTTGTTCATCGCCCGCAAGGTCATCCAGGCGCATGGGGGAGAATTGGAAGCCGCCAGTGCCGTCGGGCAGGGCAGCGTCTTCACCGCCCTGCTGCCGATGACGACGTGAAGCGTCCGACATCCATCGGCATGAACTCAAACAAACTCCAGATAAGAGTTCGGGCGATTCACGATTGGTATCGCTTTGTCCTGGCATATCCTCCCCATCTCGTGCGCGAGTACCTGGACAAGCTGAACGCCGATCCTGACCGGGATTGGGTGTTCGATCCCTTTGCAGGAACGGCAACCACACCGCTGGAAGCCCGC
>JAEURA010000089.1 GCA_016789005.1 Anaerolineae bacterium | reverse complement strand
TTCTGATTGGAGCTGCCATCGCCGTCAGGATCGGCGCTGGCATCATTGGCGAAGGGATTGAGACAGACGTAGGCGACCTCGAAGGCGTCGATCATCGTGTCGTTGTCGTCGTCTGTGTCGCAGGGATCGCCGCGTCCATCCCCATCGATATCCTCCTGACCGATCTGGTAGTCTTCGTCCACCAGACCATCGCCGTCGCTGTCAATCCCGTCGACACTATCCTCACCATCCTGACCATCGCCGTCGGAATCGATGGGGTTAAGCGATGCCGGACAGGTATCCTGTTCATCGGGGATGCCATCGCTGTCCGCGTCGCAGCCGGGAACGATCACACTGACGACCACACTGTTGGTCGGCGTGACTTCCGGCACACTAGGGAAGTAGACCGTCGCAGAGTTCGTCACCTCGGCCCCGCAGACCGCATCGCCCCGGACGCCGATGGAGTAGTGCATCTGCCCGCCGTGATGCGCATCGACCTGGCCGATATACCAGGTGATGGTGCGCGTCACCGGATCGTAGAAGCCGCCTTCCTCAGGCGGCAGCGTCAGGGTCGCAGCGTCGATATCCGCTTCCAGCGTGTCGGTGACATAGACGCCGAAGGCGTCCCCCTCCCCTTCGTTCTCGAACTCCACCGTGAAGTGGATGCTTTCACCGGGGGCGGCCGTCTCGCGGTCGGCGCTCTTGGCGTTCGGGTCATGCGCGTTGCTGACGCCAACTCCAAGTGACGCAGTTGCCTCTTGATCTGGCGGCGGACAATCATGGACGTCAACGGACATTCCGAAATCAGGACTGAACAGCAGACTGTCAACAAGATCATCGGGCGTTATCCGAGCGTGAGTTGGGTTTAGGTCAATCCCGTAAATATGAAAAAATGCAGCCCAGATAAGTTCCGTGCAATACCATCGCGACGACTGCAGATCCGGTTTCATGGTCGTGAGCCACCATGCCTCATAGAGCATATTCATTTGCGAGTTCAGCCAGTGAAAAAGATTCGAGAGCTCAGCCCTTTGGTCCGCCGTATAAGCCATGTGTAGAACAATTATCTTCTCCACCTCAGGACAGTTCCAATAGCGGTCACTCGTAGGTGTTTTCTTGATGATTGGATCTACGGCTTCCCAAATCTGGCCATCAGGACCTACTATCCCAACGTGGCTTAAGTAGCCAGGAATTATCCGGGAACCCAGCGATCTGCCCCGCCGAAACACAATATCTCCTGGCTGCAGATTGTCATACCAATTTCCGCCGCTCAAGGCCGTCAAATCGGAGGCTGGTGGAAAAGACGCCAAAGAAGCAGCCGAGTCAATTGTGGTTCCAAGAGGCAATGCCCAGCGTGCGCGAGTGATAACGCTCAACGAATCCTGCGACAGACCGGGAAGATCTCCAATATCGAAGCTCACGGTGTGGTCTTCGGAATTGTACGCGCCATCACTGGAGCATGACACATACTCGACATCTGGATCCAACCCAACAATAACGGTCGCATTCGGCGCCGTTGCCAAGCCGTCGTTGGCATACTCCACGACCATTGGGAAGGTCGTCCCAGGGCTGACATGGTTTGGTCCGGTGGCTTTTATTTGCAGCGAAACACCCGCGGTCGAAGGCGGACAAGCAGGATCAGCGCCGTCCATCAGGCCATCGCCGTCGTTATCGACAAAGTCCATACAGACGGACTGGCTGGCGAGCGTTGTGGCGGGAACAATACCGTTCTCAGGCGTACTCGTAACGCCATCATATGGATTTGATCCCAACGCGAGTTCAGCGTCGTTACTCCACCCGTCAGGATTCACGTCGTCGGTATTTATGGTCGCATCCCATTGCGCCGTGCAATGTGTTTCACCCGACCGGAAATTCAGTCCGCCGTGAACCTGATCAAGGGTTCCATCACCATCCGTGTCGAAGAACTTGCCGTCTATCCCGAACGAGTGAGCGTGACCATCCGCCGATGCAATGTCGAGCGGAACGTTGAGAGCGAAGAAGCCATTCTCGGCGATCGGAAATGATTGTTCCGGGTTGTAGGTAAACGTATGGTGCGGTTCGAACGAGATACAGCCGATATCCACGTAAATCTCTTCAACATACGATTTGTCAGGACTCACGCGAATTTCCACTGGACCTTGTACTTCGCCAGAACTCTCGATGTCTCGCCCAATGTAAAAACCGGTGTCTACTTCGATACGGTAGCCTCCGATTCCACCTATGAGAAGCAGATAGGTGCCCGTCGAAGGCAGATCGCAGATCAGATCCCCGCGAGATGGACCGCAAAGAATCGATCCATCTGGACGGAAAAGCTCCTGATCGACCCCGCCGCCGCTTGTCATCCGCGAGCGAATGTGGTCACCAGCGGCTCCGCTAAAAGTGAGGCAGTCCAAATCAGCGCCGCCGACATCGTCGGGAAGGGACTGTTCGCCATAGGCTAGCATCGCACAGCCTGCGGGATTATTCAGGCGTTGGATATTGATTCCATACTGACCACTGGCATCGATGATGACGGTGTGAGTCCCGCTCGCATCCAAAGTGCAGTTGAGATCCCAATTGTAGAAAATCGAGCAGAGCGATGTGCCATCTGGGCGAATGATCTCTTTGGTATAGCCGCCCGCCGCACGCAATCTGGTCATGTCTCCGGCATCGCCATGAAACGTGTAGCAGTCGACGGTGGAGATATCCAGAATGGTTCCGGTGATGAGTTCATCGCCATAGGCGATTGGAGTGCAACCGATCGGATCGTTCAGCCGCTGGGTGTAGATGTTATAGCTGCCGTTATAATCGTATGTGAGAACATAGAAGACCTGCGCCGCATCCAATTCGCATCTCAGTTCGACAGCACCGGTAGGACCGCAGAGGGTTGAACCATCTGGGCGCAAGATTTCCTGAGTAACGCCATAGCCGCCAGACCGCATTGTCCTCACTAGGATTTGTTCACCGGGAGCGCCGTCAAGTGAGTAACAATCCGGTTCCAGTCCACCAATCTCGCCTGATACCGGGGGTGCAGCATAGCTGATTGGCGTGCAGTCGGTGAGTCCGTTCAGCAGCAGCAGATAGAGTTCATAATCTCCTATCCGGTCGAAGTGCAGGAATAGGACAATGGTATAGATCCCATCAGTATCCAGATCGCACTGCAAATCAACATGCGAGTCATCGCTGCAAAGCACAGAGTCATCGGGACGCAGAACCTCTCGGTGGTTCCACCCACCGCTGGATAAGGATGTCATGCGCAGCCGTATCTTATTGCCAGCCATTCCTGTAAAGGTATAGCAGTGCTTTTCCTGCGGAGTCGTGATCGTTCGATGGAGTGCAGGCGCGTTGAAAGCAATCGGCTCGACCGACAGGCAGGCTACCGGGATCGCCAAGCGTGCAATGTCCAGGATGCCGCTAGACTCCGTAGTTTCCGCAGCACTGACCTGCTCCGAAAAGACAGGTATCGCAGCCAGAAAGATGCCACTCAGAAGCATGGAAAAGACAGTAATGACCAGCCGTTCGGAGGTAGTTTGTGGAAACTTCCCGAAGAGCACGGACGCTAGAGTATTTCGTGTTGTAGGAGCAGCGTAGTCTGGCAGCAAGTGGTGTAGGCGCACGATGTCACCTCACAAGAATGTAATCACATAAACCCAATATAGTCTCTGCGAATGACAAGTCAAATAACATTCATCCTGTTTCTTTGGGAGCTTGTCATATAGAACCTATCAAACCGATCAGCCTTGTCAGCGTTCACTCGGCTGGCTGATCGGTTTGACGGGTCTGATCGGTTTTCGCGGCTACACCTTCGCCAACGGGCTGTACGTCGTAGCGCTGCATCATGTCCAGCACCTGTGTACGCTCGATGGCGTAGATCTTCCCCTCGGACGTGTGCTTGTGGGGGCTACTTATCACATCTGAGGGAGAAACGACGCGTCAGGCGCTTCGACGATAGTCGTGACGCAAGCCACCCAAAACAGGAAATGCGATGACTCTATTCCCGATTTTCTGTTGTTCATCCGGTTCGGCAGGGGGTACCGGAATACGATGCCCGATGCCTTGGTGCGGTTGGGCGGTGTTGAAATACTTCACGTACTCCTTCATTACCCACTGCAACTGTCGACCACTCGCAATCAGGCAGTGATCAAGGCGCTCACGGCGGATACTCCCCAGAGAGCGTTCACAAACCGCGTTTGCCTTGGGGGCACCGATCGGCGTTCTGAGTATCTCGATGCCGCTGGCAGCCCGGGCGAAGGCTGCACCGTACCTGCTGTCGTTGTCACGAATCAAGAAGCGTGGGCTCATGCTCGTGATTCCTCAGAAAGGTTGCCCAGGTCTGAGCGGTCTGCCGAGGTGGGCGCGTTCGCCGGGCTTGCCGCATGTATTTGGCAACTGTGCGCTTACTGAGTGGATAGCCCAATTTCTGAAGCTCATCCTGAATACGTTTTGCACCCCACAACCGATTGTCGAGCGCCACTGCCTTGATCAGCGCAACGACGTCTGGTGGAATCCGCGACCGTCGCGTCTTTGCTTTGGACCGGTGACGCCAGAATAAGCGAAAGCCCTGACGATGCCAGTGAAGCAAGGTCTCGGGTTTGACGATCAGCAAGGACTCCTTCCATGCGCGCAGACGACTCGCAAGGACAACGAGCAAACCTCGATCCGATGGAGTCAATGCCGGGCGTTTCATTTGGCGGCGTAGAGGGTATTTGAAAATTGCCCTCGGTAGGGGCGCGACGCGCCCGCCGTAACCGCGACGATCTTTCAGGCAGCGCGGGCGGCTCGCGAGCCGCCCCTACGAGAGCGTTGATGACGGTGATTGCTCCCAGCAAGAGACCCGCGTTCATGGGCTGTGTCCAGCGTTTCAAGCGTTGTTCAACGCGCCGGAGAACTATAAAAATGAATCCTTGACGGAGCGCCGGGCGCAGGGATTGAAGCATCATCGATTGTTCTCATTGGGACTTGGCTACCAAATGTGACCGCGGATTGTAGCTTTGTTTCGAGGCGAATCAGATGGCTCAAGTAGCCCTCACAAGTGCCTCCGTCAAAGATCACGCAGAGTGCGCAGCACCGTCAACATCGATTGTCGCCAGTTGACCGGAAGATGCTCAGAGACCTCGAAGGCAAGCCCCCAGCCATCAGGCGCGGCTTGCCGCACACGCTCGCGCACAAGCTGACTGAGGTCGTCCGACGACAGCTGGTAGCTGCCAATATTGAGATTCGACCAGAAGCGTTTGTCCGGCCAGGCGGCACGCGCCTGCGCCATCGTCAGATCGCCTTCCGGCGGGGACGTCAGCGATTCGAGGACGTCCATCGGCGCGCGGGCAATCAACTCCTTGCATGAAGCCAGCTTGCCGTCGTAGTGGGTGCTGATGATCTTGCCCGCGCTGTGCAATGTGGGGAACAGTTCGTCGTAAATCGGCAGAATCAGCTTCTCATACCGCGCCGGACCGATCATATCGGCGGAGAAATTCTCTAGCAGATAGATCAGCCTGCCGGGTCCTGCCGCCGCTATCTCGATGGTTCGGCGGAAATTGGCGAGCATCGCCTCGTACAGCGCCATCACTTCCGCTTCGAGATCGAACAGATGATAGCCAAAATTCTCCGCGCCGGCGTAATCGACCAGCATGACCTGGATCGGTGTACGCCCGACGTAAGCCAGCGCCACACCGAAAGGCGGCAGAGCACGCTCCTGCTCTAGAAAACGCTCGTAATCCGGCTCGATGACCGCGCTGCGGACGATGTGCGTCATGATGGCGTAATCGGCGGGCGTTTCCAGCAGATACTTCTTGTGCCAGCCATCGACAAATGTCTCGTTGAGGTCGCCGACCGGGGTATGGAGGGTGCGCTGCTCGATCTCCACCCCCTGCTCGGTCCAGACCTTCGTCCGATATTCGACGTCGGGATAGGTCGTCTTGACGGTCGGCAGATGCCACGTGACGCCCAGCCCAAGATCGAAGAGCGGCTGCCAGGCGGGGTCGTCCGGCAGGTCGCGCCACAGCCACTCGTAAATCGTATAGGGGATGATGTCCGGGCGTTCGCCAGCCCAAAAGGCGTGCAGTCGTTCCTGAATGCTCATGAGTGCCTTACCTTGATACCACGATCCGCTGCCCTTGCTGTTGAATCCGACTCACGCGGCTCAGCCCGGTGTAGACCACCATCGCCGCTTCATATTCGATCACTTCACCGGGTTGAATCACCCGCTGCCGTCCCGCTTCGATGGCTTGTTCCAGCCGCACCGGATAGCCAACCCAGGGTTCAATTGCCAGTTGATACAGTCCGCGCCAGCCGCCATACACCTGCCAGATCCACAGCGCGCGAAAGATGTCTGCCGGGTACACCATGCCAATGCCGATGTGGCGCACCGTGTCGGTCAGCGCAAACCAGTTCTCGCTCAGTTCGGTGGCGTAGTGCCCGCCAAACACGTTTGCTTCGAACGGCTGCACCCGGCTGGCATCCGCGCCGTTGGGCAGCAGGGACCAGGAGTACACCTGCCCCGCTTCGCCCAATGCTGGACCTGACGACTGCCCGACCCATCCGGTACAGGCGGGCAGATCAATCCGGTGGTTGGGTGTGATGGCAAACACTGGATGAATACCCCAGATCAGATCGAGCGCGTCCAGTCCTAGATTGGTCAGCCTGTAGCGTAGGTGAATGACCGCCTGTTCCGGGTCAAGCCGCAGCCAGCGCTCGAAACGCAGCGGCAGCACCGCCGTCCCTACGCCGGTGTACAGACCGGCGGGTCCATCGTCGCGCCATTCCCAGGGCAGCGCCCACAGCTCGCCCATGCCCGGCAGGCGCTCGCCGCGATACTCACACGGCTCGGTGGACGGCAGAATTTCGTCCCAGCCGCCGGGCCAGGTATCATCAAAGCTGGAACCGTATGGGATCGAGCGGGGCAGATTACGCGGGTGATGCCACAGGAGCTGCGTGTCGCTCGGTTTGTGCGTGATGCTGTAGACTCGGGCGCCGGTTTCCGGCAGCACCACCACCTGAAGCTGCGGGTTGTCCAGCACCACCGCACGCAGCCCGTTGTACTGCCAGCGGCTGTCCAAACGGCTGCTCATCTAGACCACAATCCCCATCGCCGGCGCTAAGCCAGCCGAAAAACCGCCGTCAATCGTTAACATGCTGCCGGTGACAAACGCAGCGTCGTCTGACGCCAGGTAGACCACGCCGCTGGCAACTTCCTCCGCCGCGCCGATGCGCCCCAGCGCGTGCAGACGGGACGCCTGCTCCCGAATGTGCGGTCCCAGCGCGAAGAATTTTGCGTTCATCGGCGTCTCGATCCAGCCGGGGCAGATTCCATTGACGCGAATGCCCTCTATGCTGTGATCCATCGCCAGGGCGCGCGTGAGCTGGGCGATGCCGCCTTTGCTGGCGCAGTAGGCTGCGATACCACCCTCGGCGAAAAAGCTGTTGACCGATGCCATATTGACAATGACACCGCCCTGCCCCTGCTTGCGGAACTGAATCACGGCGTATTTGGCGCAGAAAAATGTGCCCTTGAGATTGACGCCGATCAGCCGGTCAAATTCGGCTTCGGTGGTATCCACCGCGTTTTTTTCCAGCATGATCGCCGCATTGTTGACCAGGATGTTCAGCTGTCCGAAGTGGCTCACGCTGTCCGCCACCGCCCGCTCACAGTCTTCCACGCGCGATACATCCGCCGGAATGAATACCGCCGTGCCCCCCTGCTCGGTGATCGTCTGCACGGTCTCGGCGCCCATCGTCGGGTTGATGTCCGCCACCGCGATGCGCGCGCCTTCCTGCGCCAGCCGCACCGCCGTCGCCCGTCCGATCCCGGACGCCGCGCCAGTGACAAGTGCCACGCGATCCTTCAGTCTCATCATTCGCTCCATTTCGTCTGAGTGTACAGAGAGTTCATCACCCTTTCAGTCCGCCACCAGCCGCCAGCCAACCGCCATCCACCACCAGAATATGCCCGGTCACATAGGACGCTGCCTGCGAAGCCAGAAACACCGCCGCCCCGGCACAGTCTTCCGGCTCGCCCAACCGATTGAGCGGAATCTTAGCTAAGCGGCTGGCGCGCACCTCCGGGTTGGACAGCAGTCCCAGCGTCTGACCAGTCACGATGGTTCCCGGCGCGATGGCGTTGACCCGGATGCCATACGGCGCCCATTCAATCGCCTGAGCGCGCGTCATGGCGCCGATTCCCCCGTTGCCGGTCACATACGACGCCTGGTTCGGCACGCCGAAGAAATTCGAGAGCGATGCGATGTGGATGATGCTGCCGCCCTGCCGCAGCATAGATTCGGCAGCCGCCTTCGCCAGAAAGAAGCGCGCTTTCAGGTTCAGCCCGATGACGGTTTCCCAATCGGCATCCGTCATTTCCAGCGCCGGCTTGCGCACGATCGTGCCCGATGACGTGACCAGGATGTCCAATCCGCCCAGCGCGCTGACTGCCGCTTCAGCCAGCTGTGCCGGCGCATCCGGCTGGCGCAGATCCACCGGCAGCACGACGGCTCGCGTTCCGGCTGCGCGCACCAGCGACGCCGTCTGTTCGAGTTCCGCTTCACTGCGGCTGGCTAGCGCCACATCCGCACCCTGCCGGGCAAGCGCAGCGGCGATGCCCTGCCCAATACCTCGCCCGGCGCCGCTCACCAGCGCCTTTTTGCCTTCCAGCGAGAACAGGTTGTTCACAGCACGTCGCTGATCGCCAGCGCCAGCCGCTCGACCATCTCATCAATCTGCTCGCGGGTGATGATCAGCGGGGGACCGAACGACACCATGTCCGGCGCGCCGCGCACCACCAGACCGCGCTCACGCGCCGCTCGTTCGATGCGCCGACCGATGTCGCTGCGAGCGACGCCGCTGGTATTGTCCTGTTTGAACTCCACGCCCCACCACAGCCCCAGCCCGCGCACATCGGTGATCGCCGGAAAATGCGGCTTCAGCGACTCCAGCCTTTGCCCCAGGTAAGGTCCAACTTCAGCCACATGCGCCAGCAGCTGACGGCTCTCAAAATAGTCCAGCACCGCCAGCCCCGCCGCGCACGCCAGCGGATTGCCGGCAAAAGTGTGCCCGGCGTTGAACTGCACCCGCGCCTGAGTTTCACCCCAGAAGGCATCCGCCACTTTGTCGGATACGATGGTCGCCGCCAGCGGCGCATATCCGCCGCTCATCCCCTTGCCGGTGCACAGAATATCGGGCCAGACGCCAGCCTGCTCGGCATAAAACAACGTACCGGTGCGCCCGAAACCGGTGATGACCTCATCGTAAATCAGCACAACGTTGTGCCGATCGCAGATTTCGCGGAGGGTCTGGAAATAGCTCGCCGGGGGCCAGACCAGCCCCTCAACGTTCATCACCGGTTCGACCACCACCGCCGCCACCGTCTCTGGACCCTCGCGGCGGATCACCTCTTCGAACTGCAACACACAGGAAATCGCGCACTGCCCGGCATCCAATCGCAGCGGGCAGTGCGCGAAATTGGGCGGATGCACATGCACCATGCCGCCCATCATCGGCTCAAACGTGGTGCGCCGCGCCTCCACCCCCGACGCGCTCAGCGCGCCCAGTGTGCCGCCATGATATGAGCCGTAGGTGGCGATGACTTTGAACTTCTCCGGGTGTCCGGTCTGCTTCTGATACTGCCGCGCCATCTTGATTGCCGCCTCGACCGCTTCCGAACCGCCGCTGGCGAACTTGACGACATTGAACTGCGGCGGCGTGAGCTGGCTGATGCGCTCCGCCAGTTGAATCGCCGGCGGGTTGGTGCTGGCAAGCGGCGGCGCGAACGTCAGCCGGTGGAGCTGTTCCATGATGGCTTCGATCACCGTCATGTTGTTATGCCCCACGCTGACGACAAACACTCCTGCAAGACCGTCAATGTACTGGCGTCCCTGGTCATCCCACAGATAGATGCCCTCGGCGTGATCGACGACAAACGGATTTTCAGAGAAATCCTTCATCTGCTGAAAATCGACCATCAAGCGCGACACCGGCTTTCGGGTCATGATGTCTTATCCCTTTCGAATCGTAGTCATCACCACGCCCGGTTTGAGCTGCGCCGCCGCCGGCAGCGTGATGAGCGTCCCCCCCTCAACCGCTGCGTACTGAGCCGGCAGATCCGCGCCATCGAGCTGCACCGCCGTCACGCCCGGCAAGCTGACACGCCAGGAGCGCACCGCCTGCCGCCCATAGTCGCAGCGCATCTGCGCGCGGGTCTCATCCTGGCTGTACGTCCCCCAACCGGAGCCAGTTGACCAGAAACAGCGGAATGCCGCCGGCGACCACGCTGGTTTGAATCCGACATGATCCACCGTGAGATCGCACTCGAAACCGGACAGCGCCAGCAGCAGCCCCCACGAAGCCAGCGCGCGGGCGTAATGGCTGCCGCACTCGATCTCGTTCCAGGGGTTGCGCCGCTGTCCGTCGTAGCGCGCCCGCGCCCCGGCTACGATTGCCAGACCTTCTTCGATCAATCCCTCATACATCATATGGCTGGCGACCTGATACTCGATCCCCGTCCATACCTCGTCGCTGTAGACGAACGGCAGATCCGGACGACTGCCGTTCGGCCAGGTACACAGGAGCAGCCCCGCCTCGTTACCCAGCGCGAACACCCGCTGCGCATTGTGATGATCGGCAAGCGAAGCCCGGAAATTGTGCCGATAAATCGCGCGCAGGGTCTCAAGCACATGATCGCGGTCAAGTATGGAGCCAATACCACACACCCGCGCCATCCACGCGCCGATCACCTGGTCGGACAGGCAGCCGCTGCCATACTGGTACTTCGGAACGCCGGCGCGCTGCCCACCCAGGCTGCGATCAGTCTCGAACGGCGTGTAGCGGGCTGCCTCCGGGTCAATTCGCTGCTCATAGTAGCTGCCATTGAACAGGTTCTGATCGGTCCAGCGCGCCCCGACTTCAGCCAGCGCGGCATAACGCTGGGCGGACGAGTCGTCGCCCACCGCCCGCGCCATCTCCGCGCCGCAGCGCAGCGCCCCCAAATACCAGCTCTGCATCATGCTGTTGGGACCAAAGAACTCGATGTCGTAGGTGTTGTGCTGCAAACCCTCCATCACGCCGTCCTGGTTGTAATCCCAGTAGCGCCAGGCATATTCCAGCGACCGTTTAACACCGTGCCACAGCCCCCGCAGCCATTCGGTATCCCCGCTCAGCTTCCAGTCTCGGTAAACCTGCATCACCCCGCCCATCTGACCATCTGCCGCCGGATGGAAGTCCAGTCGGGGCGATCCCAGCGGCAGCGACAGGCGAAAAATCATGCGCCCATCCTCAAACTGGTTGTAAACGTAGTCGTTGTGGCGCATGGAGCGCTCGAGCTGTGGAAAGAGGTAGGCGTGGGTCAGCGCGTAGTTCCAGACATGCTGGCACGATCCCTCGCAGCAGCCGGCGGTTGAGTGGACGCCTTCAAACCCATAGAACGAGCCGTCTTCCAGAAGGGTCACCGTCGGCGACTTGAGGATGGACATCTGGCTGGTGACCGCATCCAGCACTTCCGCCGGCAGGGTCGAGTCGAACAGCGCATCGTGAAATGCCTGCGTCTCGCGGCGCAAACGGGCTTCATGCTGGACAACGTAGCGCGTCACATCGAGCGCATCGCCAAATCGCTGCGCGTAGGGCACTCGCCATGTGGCTGAATCCGGTCCGGCGGGGCGGTAGCTGTCCGCCCAGTACTTGATGAAGTGCGGAAAATGCCAAGCCATCAGCAGCGGCAGGGTCTGGCTCTCGCCCGGCTTCAGCACGACATGCAGCGCCAGCGACCCGGTGTCGCTGACATTTTCGGGGGATGGATCGGCATATACCCGATCAGCCAGCCGCCCGGTGCTGGAAAACTCGTCCCAGAACACCTGCAAACTATCGAACCATGCGCCCCGCAGCCATGCCGTCTGGTGGCTGATATCCTGCCAGGGGGTCGCCAGCGCCATCGTGCCGCCATAAGGTTTGTCGGGCGTGAAGTGTTCGCTGCTCATCACGATGGCTGACAAACCCGGCTCCTGGATGAAACGGTTGACGTTCTGTTTGCCCGTTCCCTTGAATTCGCCGTGTTCGACATAGCTGAAAGCGCCATAGCCCCGGTAGCCGACCGCGTTAAACAGGTTAGCCGCCAGCGACACCTCAACGTCCTCGCTGCCAGGATTCGTCAGCGTAAACGCAAAGATACCGACCGGCAGCCCGGAGTCTTCAACGTTCAATGGGATGAAGGGATTGTAAGCCATCAGCGATACCTGGACCGGCAGCGCCGGGTCTGCAAAATCAACCCAGGCAAACGGATACTCGCCGCGAAACGTGTTGCCCTGCATGTGGCGCAGACCGGCGCCAGTCTCGCGCCGCGCGCCAAAGCCGAAACCGTAGTAGTTGCTGCCGATCACATCGCCAATCAGCGGCACATCGGGCCAGCTCTCCAGCACACGCGCGTCTACTGCGCCGCTCGCGGTACGGGTCCAGATTGAGAAAAAGGTGTTGGGCAGCAGGCAGGACTTATTAGGACGGTGGAAGATCTCCCAATCGACCAGCGCGCCGCGCCCAGAGAGCGAAAAACAGCCGGTGCCGATGCCACCAATCGGGAACGCAATGGTACGCAGTTGGGAATTGGAATAGAGAGTCATAATATCCTGTCGGCAATAAACACCACGCTTGAGCGCACACCATCCTAATTTGAACAGGGGGAGAGGTAGGCTCCCCCATCAGACATGCCGATTGATTCTATTCGTGGGCGCGGGTGATCATATTCTCTTTAACCACCAGTTCAATCACCGGTTCGCCTTCCTGGTCAACCCACACGCCGCATTGCGTCGCGCCCTCGCTGATGCCCAGATCCACGACACTGCCATCCATGCGCAGCACCGGATGATAGAATTCACCGACCTTCTGCGCGTCACCCACAATGTAGTGTCCGATGAGCGACCGGCGGAAGCGGTCGGTCGTCGTGTTGGGAAAGCTGCCGTGTACCAGCGAGCCGTTGAAGAACAGCACGTCGCCGGCGCTCATCACCACCGGCGTGGGTGTAACTCCCTCCGGCAGAGGCACTGTGACATCAGTGAAGCTCTGAGTGGTATCGGCAGGCACTGTGCATAGAATTTCCCAGTTCTGGCTGCCGGGCACTACCTGCATACAGCCGTTGGCTTCGTCGCAGTCATCCAATGCCAGCCATGCCGCCATGCAGGTTCCTGGCTGCACCCTCAGGTAGAGCTGGTCCTGGTGCAGCGCCTGTCCGCGCGCGCCCGGCGGCTTGAAATACAGCATGGTCTGCGCAGCAAAAGGCTCCCTGCCCAGCAGCAGGGTGAGGATTTTGTTCAGCCGCTCGTCTACCAGCCAGTCAAGCGATGTCTTGTCCCAGCGGTGCATTTGCAGCATGCGAGGATACTGCTGGAGCGGATCCGGCTTTTCATCAGGGATTGCAGCCCGCACAGTCGGGTCTGCCGTCCGTTTGATCGGCACGCCGGTGAAGTCGCCGGGCTTCTGACCTTCTTCTCTCAGCGCCATAAAGTGCGCCCGAAACGCGGTCACTTCTTCTTTGCTGTACAGCCCACGCGCCACATAGTAACCATTTTCACCATAGAAAGCAGCCGGATCGGTCATGCCGCCACCTCCTGTATCACACTCTATTCTCGGTCATCTACCTTGAGATAATGGCAGAGCTTTAGCTCACACTGCCGCTCAGACTCAGGATTGCCAGGCTCATCCGCATTTGTACAAGTAAACCACACCGATATTCGGATTATGCAGGATAATTGCACAATGCGCAACAAGCAAGATTTTTGTGAATTATCACACTAATTTGACAGACACATCATAATTTGCGTATTATGCAATTTAATTGCACAATACGTAAAAATCTCCGATACGCTGGGTATCGTTTAGTTCAGTTTTTAGGAGAAGCTAAGATGAAATTCGATTTACGCCGTTCGATCCGTGCCCGTAATGACCGTGTGAAGGAAGCCCACTCCCAGTACACACAGGGACGCCTGTCGCGACGCGAGTTTTTGCGTTTCTCGGCAGCTCTCGGCGCTGGTGCTGTTGGCGTCAACCTTCTATCGCCCTTTGAGCAGCTCCAGGTGCGCCGCGCCCGCGCCGCCCAGGGGATGACCCCCGTGCGCGGGGGCACTATCTTCAGCGGCGCCTACTTCAGCACCAGCCGTTTCGATGACCCCGCCCGCCTGGACAGCGTGTTCGCCTCCAACAATGTGCGCCAGGTGTGCGACTATCTGGTCACGCTCGATGCCGACCTGGTGCTGCGCCCCTCGCTGGCTGAAAGCTGGACTCCCTCCGAAGACGGTCTCACGTGGACATTCACGCTGCGCCAGGGCGTCAAGTTCAATCACGGTAAAACCTTCAACGCCGATGATGTCGTTTTCACCATCAACCGGCTGGTGAATCCAGATACCTCGTCGGCATTCGCCGGCGCGGCATCGTATGTGACCGGCGCCGAGAAGGTGGATGACTATACCGTCAACATCTTCACCAACCGCGTCGCCGCCGACTTCGTTTACACGCTGTTCCTGTATGTGGCTGCCATCCTGCCGGCGGATTGGCCGGGTGACTTCTTCGCCAACCCCTGGGGCACCGGACCGTTCACAATCACCGATTTTGTGCCGGACGAGCGCATTCGTTTCGAACGTCGCGACGACTACTGGGGTCTGGGCGCCGACGGACAGGCTCTGCCCTATCTCGATGCGGTCGAGTTCGTCAGCTACCAGGATGATCTGGCGCGCCTGAACGCGATGGCTGAAGGCTCCATCCAGCTTTCCAACGCCTCGGCGGAACTGCGCGAGCAGTACTCGGCACTATCCGGTGTCTCCTATGTCCCGGTTCAGACCGGCAACCTCGACATCGCCGTGATGAAATACAACGAGGAACCCTGGACGGATCCGCGTATCCGCGAAGCCTTTAAGCTGTGCTTCGACCGCCAGACGTATATCGATACGCGCTTCCTGGGTCTGGGCATCCCGGCGGACGATCATCCAATCGCGCCCGGCATGTATCCGCTGTCCCCTGCCGATCAGTCGCCGCGTCAGCAGAACTACGAACAGGCGCGCCAGCTCCTGTCCGAAGCCGGCTTCGCGGATGGCTTCGACCTGACTCTGCTCTACATTGACCCGCAGTCCGACGGCGGCTACACCGAACCGTTTGCCGTGTTCATGGCATCGCAGCTTGAGCCAGCCGGTATCCGCGTGACGCTCCAGCCCGACCCCGATTACTGGGGCAAATGGCTGGCTGACTGGGGACCGTTCCATCTGGGCGCTTCAAACTGGTCGCAGAAGAATACCGCCAGTGAGATGTTCAACCTTGCCTACCGCAGCGGCGCCGTCTGGAACGAAACCCACTGGTCGAACGAGGAGTTTGACAACCTGCTCACGCAGTTCGACCAGGAACTTGACCAGGAAAAACGCGCCGGTCAGCTCAAACAAATGACCGACCTTCTGCGCAATGAGGGTCCGGTCATGATCCCGGCGTTCCGCCAGGATGCCGCCGCCATGAGCGAAAAACTCCATTATCGGCTGCATCCGCAGTCCTTCGTCTGGATGGGTGACGCCTGGCTGGAAACCTGATTTCCGCCATTCCGCAGGTTTTGGTGAGCGGTGATGGTGGTCACCGCTCACTCTAACCCAACAGGTAATAACATGCTGCGTTTCATCCTGCGCCGGCTTGGGACACTGCTGATCACCATGCTGGTGTTGTCCATCCTGATCTTCATCCTATCCGATGTGATGCCGATTGAACCGGCATTGATGATCCTGGGGCGCGAATCTACGCCCGAAGCCCGTGCCGCCCTGACCGAACAGCTCGGACTCAACAAGCCGCTGCCCGAACGCTACGTGGCATGGATTAGCCGTTTCATCCAGGGCGACTGGGGCGAATCGTATCGCATGGGCGTGGAGGTGCTGCCGCTGGTTCAGCGCCGCTTCACCAATTCGCTCACGCTGGCGATGATGGCGGCAGCTATCATCGTCCCGGTTTCGCTGCTGCTGGGCATTATCGCCGGACTCAATGAAAGCCGCTGGCCCGACCGGGTGATCTCCATCGGCAGCCTGATTTCGATCTCGATTCCCGACTTTGTCGTTGGTCTCGTCCTCATCGTGCTGTTCTCCTGGGGGCTGCGCCTTCTGCCCGGTGACAGCAGCCTGCGCGGCGACACGGTTAACCTGATGGAACACTGGCAGAAGCTGGTGCTGCCCGCGATCACCGCCTCCGTCGTGCTGATCGGTTATATCGCCCGTGTCACCCGTGTCAGCATGATCGAAGTGATGGACTCACCTTATATCCGCACGGCGATTCTCAAAGGGCTGCCACAGCGCACGGTGATTCTTCGCCACGCGCTGCGCAACGCGCTGATCGCCCCGGTTGCGGTCGTCACCACCCAACTGGCTTGGCTGGTGGGGGGGCTGATTGTGATCGAGCGCCTGTTCAACTATCCGGGCATCGGCAGTCTGTTCGCCGACGCTGCGCTGAGGAACGATCTGCCCATGATCCAGGCGTCTGCCATGATTGCCATCACGCTGGTGGTGCTGTCCCAGGGACTCGCCGATGTGATCTACGCGCTGCTCAATCCACGTATCCGCTTCGGTTAAGGCTGCCCCTATGGAAACACCGCTCGACCAACCTCGCCTTGCCGTGAGCAGCCCATCGCCAGCCGCCCGCTTTCTTCGCATTCTGCGACTGCTGACGAAGAATCCCATTGCCCTTGTCGGGGCGCTGATTCTGGCGATGTGGATCGTTCTGGCGATTTTCGGTCCAGCCATCGCCCCTTACGGCATCAACGAGATCACCGCCGGCGCCGTCTGGAAGCCGCCCTCCGCCGAACACCTTATGGGCACCGACCAGCTGGGTCGCGATATTTTCTCGCGGTTGCTGGTTGGAACCCGCCAGATGGTCATCCTGCCCACGCTGTCGGTCGCCCTGGCAATCCTCCTGGGCACGACCATCGGGCTGCTGTCCGGCTATCGAGGTGGTTGGGTGGATGAGATCGTCATGCGTGTCATGGACGTGATGATGGCTTTTCCGGTGCTGATGCTGTATCTGATGATCATCGTCGCCATAGGCGCCTCAGCGATGAACGTCGTCCTGGCGCTGGGCATTGGCGCGACTCCGGCGGTGTCCCGCTTGGTGCGCGGCTTGGTGTTGGATTTGCGCAACCGCGAATTCGTGGCTGCCGCCCGGATGCGCGGCGAGTCCACCGCCTACATTCTGTTCCAGGAGATTCTGCCCAATGCCCTGGGACCGATCCTGGTGGATGGTCTGGTGCGCGTTGGTTATGCCTGCTTTTCGATGGGGGCGCTCGGTTTTCTGGGTCTGGGTGTGCCGCCGCCCAATCCCGACTGGGGTCAGATGGTGAGCCAGGCGCGCAACGCGCTGATCATCACACCCACCGCGCCGCTTTTCCCTGCGCTCGCCATCGCCTCGCTGGTCGTGTCGTTCAATCTGCTGGCTGATGGTCTGAGTGAAGCGGTGAAGGCGGACTAGGACCATGACCGTCCTCGACATTCGACACCTTAACGTCAGTTATGTCAGTTCGCGAGGCATCGCCCAGGCTGTGCGCGACCTGTCGCTGACCATTCAACCCAGTGAAACCTATGGGCTGGTCGGCGAATCCGGCTGCGGCAAATCCACCGTAGCCCTGGCAATCATGCGCTACCTGCCTCGCCGGACGCGGCTCGACGGTCAAATCCTGTTCCAGGACACCGACATCGCTACTGCCCCGCCGGCGGTCCTCGGACAGCTGCGCGGCAACCGGATTGCGATGGTCTATCAGGACCCCCAGTCGTCGCTCAATCCTGTACTGACCATCGAGAAGCAGCTTGTGGAAGTCATCACCGCCCATGAGGGCGCAACCGGCGAAGACGCGCGCCGCCGCGTGATCGAGATGCTCGAACAGGTGCGAATGCCCGATCCGGCTTATGTACTCCAACGCTATCCGCACCAACTCAGCGGCGGGATGCAGCAGCGGGTGGTCATCGCTATGGCGCTGCTCCTGCGCCCAGACCTGGTGGTCATGGATGAGCCGACAACCGGTCTGGATGTGACCATCGAAGCCGGCGTACTCGACCTGCTCAACGACCTGCGCCGCGAATTCAAAATGGCGATACTGTTCATCAGCCACAACCTGGGCGTCATCGCCCGCATCTGCGACCGCGTCGGCGTGATGTATGCCGGTGAGTTGATTGAAGAAGCCCCGGTGCGTCAGCTCTTCGACCGCCCTCATCACCCCTATACCACCGGACTGCTGCGCTGCGTGCCGCAGGCGATCAGCCGTCATACCAGCGGCGCGTTGTACTCGATTCCGGGGCGAGTTCCCCCGCTGACGGCGCTGCCGCGCGGCTGCACGTTTGCGGCGCGCTGCGCATTCGCCGAACCGGGCTGCACCCAGGGCGCGCCGCAGCTTGAATCGGTCGCTGCCGGTCACGCCGCCCGCTGTTTCCGCTGGCGCACGGTGATCGAACAGCCGGCTGCGGTGCCGGTCCCTCAGCCGCCAAGCACTCCGGCAAAGTCGGGCACATCCAATCGCCAAGCCCTGCTGACTGTGAGCAACCTCAGGGTGTATTTCACTCAGTTGATGGGACTGCTGGGACTGGCGCGCAGCCGCCGCATCCGGGTCATTGACGACGTGAGCTTCAGCCTGGAACCGCAGCGTACGCTGGGCATCGTCGGCGAAAGCGGCTGTGGCAAGAGTACCATCGCCGGGGCTGTAGCCGGACTCAAGCCAGTCACATCCGGGCGTATTGATTTCGGCGGCAGCGACTTCACCCGCCCAATCGCCCGCCGCAGCCGTGCCGCCCTGCGCCAGATGCAGATGGTATTCCAGAATTCGGACTCATCCCTGAATCCGCGTCACACGGTGGAGAAAACCCTGCGACGACCGCTGCGCTGTTTTAACATCGTGCCGCGCGGACACGAACGCGCCCATATCATTGGTCTGCTGAAAGCTGTCAACCTGGACGAAACCTATCTCGACCGCCGCCCCAGGCAGCTCAGCGGCGGTGAAAAGCAGCGCGTCGCTATCGCCCGCGCCTTCGCCGGCGAGCCGCAGCTTATCCTGTGCGATGAGCCGATCTCCTCGCTGGATGTCTCGGTTCAAGCCGCTGTACTCAATCTCCTGCAGCAGCTCCAGCGCGAACGGCGCGTTGCCCTCATGTTTATCGCTCACGATCTGAATGTCGTGCGCTACCTGTCGGATGAAGTCGCCGTTATCTATCTGGGCAAGATCTGCGAGATCGGTCCGGCAGAAGCTATCTTCCAGCCGCCCTATCACCCCTATACCGAGGCGCTGGTATCAGCCATTCCGGTGATCCACGCCGGGGCACAGCCCCACGCTATCCGCCTGGAAGGCTCAGTGCCCAGCCCTGCCAACCCGCCGAGCGGCTGCCGGTTTCATACCCGCTGCCCGCGCAAGATCGGCTCCATCTGCGAGCAGCAGGAACCGCTTGGGCAGGACGCGGGTGATAGCCACATCATCTACTGTCATATTCCGCTGACAGAACTGCGCGCTGTTCAGACGCAGACTGTCGCTCAGCATTCGAACTGAAGCATACTGGAGCGATCATGTTAGCTTTCGTAGACATCCAGCACGAGAAGATCACGCAGCACCCGATACAGGGTCCGCCGCACAATAAGGAGTTCCTGGAACGCGCCCGGAACATTCAGAATGCTGTCGGCATCCCCTGCCTGCCGGTCCATTACCGCGACTTCAGCCTGGACTGGCTGCGCGCCAAAGGCGTCAAAGCCTTTTTCATCAGCGGCAATACGCCTGACTGGGCAGAATATGATTGGGATAACTTCAAGCCGCTACAAGCCGCCATCACCAGCGGCGAATACCCGGTACTCGGCTTCTGCGGCGGTCACCAGCTTATCGGCATGACCTTCGGCGCCCCGGCGGATGCCCTGGGTCCGCTGGAGACCGGCGAGACCGACCTGATGCCCGATTACCATCCCGGAATGCGCAAGGAGAGAGGGTATCTGCCGCTGCAAATTCAGTCGCCAGGACATCCCCTCTTCGCCGGATTCCCGGATACCGGTCCGGTGGTGATGGAAAGTCACTACTGGGAACTCAAATCGCTGCCCGACCGGTTTCGTCTGCTGGCTTCGACCAACTGGTGCCGTATCCAGGTCATGCAGCATACGGATATCCCGGTGTTCGGTATTCAGGGACACCCTGAAGCCTACACGCCCCAGTATCCCGATGGCAGCCGGTTCATCCGTAACTTCGCCGCCGCCACCGGCGTGATTGAGCGGTGATGTGATACCAGCATGACCAGCCAACGCCTACCCGCGGAGTCCGCCTCCATCCAATCGGTCGAGCGAGCGCTGGACATTCTGTTTCTGCTTGCCGACGCCAAGTCCCCGCTGACTGTCGGGCAGATCGCCGAGCAGCTCGGCGTGCACAACAGCACCGCCTCCCGCTTGCTCAGCACGCTGGCGCAGCAGAACGTCGTCGTCCAAAGCCGCGATGGTTACCGCCTGGGATTGGGGCTGCTGCGACTGACGCACGTGGTGCTCAACGAACTCAATATCCGCACCGTCGCCAACCCGCATCTGCGCCGCCTGTGTCAGGAGACCGGTCACGTCATTTATCTGGCGACCCTGTTCGAAGGTGATGAGCTGTACCTCGATCAGATTGACACTGAGGAGTCGGCATCCAAGACCAGCTGGATCGGACGCACCATCCCGGCGCACACGGCGAGCGGCGGCAAAGTGCTGCTGGCTCATCTGGATGATGAAGCCATCGCCGCCTATCTGGAGCGCGATCTGATATCCAGCACCCGCCAGACCATCACCGCACCAGAGCATCTCCTTGCGCAGCTTTCCGCTATTCGCGAACGCGGTTATGCCATCAGCCAGGATGAATATTTGCTGGGTTTCAGCAATGTCGCGGCGCCCATTTTTGACCGCTCGCGCAAGAACATCGCGGTGGTGGCGCTGTCTGGACCAACAACGCAGCTTCCCCTGGAGCGGTTGAACGAACTCGCCTCGCAGGTGGTGACCACCGCGAGCGCCATCAGCATCGAACTAGGCTATACACTCAATGGCAAAGGAAAAATCCCAAATGAGTCTCGACGTTCAAGTACATACCGACTTACCCATCATTGAAACGCACCAGCACATCAGTGAACGCGATAAAACCGATCGGACGTTCGGCTGGGGTGGCAACCACATCGAGAATGTACTCAGCGCGATGGCGTCCAATCATGTCGTGACGGCAATCCTTCAGCCGCTCGGCGGCGCCAGCGATCCGGTTGCCGTTCACCGATACATCGCCGAGAACGCCAAGCGTTATCCCGGTCATATCTTCGGCATCGCCAGCCTGAACATCAAGGAACATGGCGAAGAGCGCACAGTCCTGGAGCTGGAATCCTGTGTCAGGGAGCTGGGTTTTGTCGGCATCAAGCTGCACGGTTTCAGTCACGGCTTCAGCCCCAACAGCCCGCTGGGGCGCGTCTACTTCGAAACCGCCAACCGGTTGGGCGTTCCGCTCATGGGCTGCGTCGGCGCACACGGTATGCCCTTCACCAACCCCGGTCTGTACGCCGATATGGCGCTGGAATATCCCAATCTGAAGATCATTTTCGCCCACCTGGATTATCCCATCGCCGAAACCGCCGTCAGTCTGGCGATGCGTGCGCCCAACATCTACCTCAGCTCCAGCCTGTCCATTCCCGCCTATCTGCGGCTGGCTCTGGAGAAGTGCGGCGCCGAGAAGATCATGCTGGCATCAGAAGACAGCGACAGCATCACCGCCGAAATTGCCAAGTTCGCCGCAATTGGCGCGACCGATGCTGAACTGGAGCAGATGCTGTACAAGACGCCCATCGAGGTATTCAATCTGCACGGGCGCGTGGCGCAGAATCCCCCCACCGCCGAAATGATCTCGATGAAACGCCAAGCCGGATTCGTCGTCTCCTGACATGATGGATCGGGTCTCGGTCGTCGGCGCTTACGATCTCCATGTGCACAGCGCACCCTGCGTCTATCCGCGCCTGGCTGATGACCTGACCATCGCCGAAGCCGCCCGCGACGCCGGATTGCGCGGCTTGGTCTTCAAGAGTCACCACGAAGCGACGGTGGGCCGGGCAGCGGCGGTCAACGCTGCCCTGACTCGGCAAAACCCAGCGCCGTTCACCGCCTATGGCTCTGTTACGCTGAATCATGCGCTGGGCGGTATCAACCCGGCGGCGGTTGAGGCAGCCCTGAAAACCGGCGCGCGGGTGGTCTGGCTGCCGACCGTGGACAGCCAGGGACATGTGGATGTCTTCGGACACAGCGGCAGTTGGGATGTGCAGGGGGCGGAGTTTCACGCTCAGCGCCCGGCACCGCTGACCATCCTGGCGCAGGACGCGCTCACGCCGCAGGTAAAAGCAATCCTATCCTTGTGTCAGGAACATGACGTGGCGCTGGCGACCGGTCATCTGGGCAAAGCGGAAGTTGTCGCACTCGCACGGTTCGCCCGCCAGCAGCGGTTTGAGCGGCTGGTCATCACTCACCCGTTGTTCCGCGTGCCGGGTTTCCAGCCCGAAGAACTCCCTGAGCTGGTTGCGTCCGGTGTATTCTTCGAGTTCACGTACTGCGCGTTGGCGCCTATGTGGCGCCACACCACCGTGGAGGATACCGTCACGGCGATCCGGGCCATCGGCGTCGAACATGCCTATCTGTCCAGCGATGGGGGTCAGACGCACAATCCGATGCCTCACGAAGGGCTGCGATTGCTGGCGCAGATGTGCCTCGAAAAGGGTCTGAGCCTAGCCAATGTCCGTATGCTGATCGAAGACACACCCGCCCGCCTGATCGGCGCACAGCCGAATTGAGGTCGTCAAGTCATGATCAGTGCTTCCATAATCCCCTTCATCCACGACCTGACGTTTGACGATTTGCCCGCCGACGTGATTCAGCAGGCACAGCGCTGTCTGCTCGACCTGATCGGCACGGCTGCCGGCGGTTCGATGACCGATACAGCACGTATCATCTGTAACCATGCCCTGCGCCAGTTCGCTGCCGGAACAGACCGGGGCGCGCGCATGCTATTCGATGGCCGCCGTGTGAGCGCCCCCGGCGCGGCGCTCGCCGGGGGCATGATGATTGACAGCCTGGACTGCCACGATGGACATGTGCTGACCAAAGGGCATGTGGGCGTGGCGGTGCTGCCTGCTCTGCTCGCGCTCATCGAATCCGGTGATGACGCCCCCGACGGCAGTCGTTTCCTGACAGACATCGTGCTGGGATACGAATTCGCCACTCGTGCCGGCATCGCGCTGCACAGCACGGTCTGCGATTATCACAGTTCTGGCGCCTGGAATGCGCTGGCCTGTGCGGCGCTGGGTGCGCGTTACCTCAGGCTGTCGTCCAACCAGACCCGTCAGGCGCTGGGCATCGCCGAATATCACGGTCCGCGCAGCCAGATCATGCGTGTTGTGGACTACCCGACCATGGTCAAGGATGGCTCCGGCTGGGGCGCGATGGCTGGTCTCAGCGCCGCCTGGCTGGCTGCCGACGGTTTCACCGGCGCGCCAGCGCTGACGGTCGAACATGCCGATGTGGCAGCGGTGTGGGAAGACCTGGGCACGCGCTGGCGCATCCGCGACCAGTACTTCAAAGCCTATCCGGTCTGCCGCTGGGCACAGCCGGCCATCGAGGCAGCCCTCAGCTTGCAGCGTCAGCACCAGATTCAGGCAGCCGACATCGCCCGGATTGAAGTGTTCACCTTCCATGAGGGCACGCGCCTCGCCACCCGCCGCCCATTGACCACGGACGAAGCCCAGTACAGCCTGCCTTTTCCGGTGGCGGCAGCGCTGGTGCGCGGCAAGGTGTCCGCCGCCGAGGTGATGGGCGACAGCCTGAACAACGCGGATATCCAGTGTCTGGCAGACGCCATCTGCCTGATCGAGGACAGCGGCTATAATGCCCGCTTTCCCGCTGAACGCTGGGCGCATGTGACCTTTCAATTATACGATGGCCGCCATTACACATCCGAACCCGCCATCGCGCGCGGCAACCCGGAGAATCCGCTATCCGACGCCGAACTGCAGGCGAAGTACCGCCTGCTGGCCGAGCCAGTGTTGGGGTTCGAACGAACGCAGGCGATCGCCACTGGTCTGAACAACCTGCCTTCCGGCAACCTCGCCGCTTTCCTGGATCTGCTTCTCAGTCCTGCTACCACATCGGGGAGATAGTATGTCCGTCAAAATCGCCATCATTGGCGCTGGCAGCGCCATGTTTTCGCTCAACCTCATCCGTGACCTGTGCCTGACGCCCAATCTGCGCGGCAGCACCATCTGCTTCATGGACATCAACCGAGAACGGCTGGACGCTGCTCATCACCTGTGCCAGCGTTACGCTGACGAGGTGGGCAACCCTCTCATCCTGGAGAAATCCACCGACCGCCGCACCGCGCTCAAGGGCGCCGATTTTGTCATCAACACCGCTCTGGCTGCCGGGCATGAACGCCTGCGCGCCGGTTGGGAGGTTGCTCGCCGCTACGGTTACCGGATGGGCGGCAGCCTGCACGTCATGCACGACGAAGCCTTCTGGATCAACTTCTACCAGTTTCGGCTGTTCGAATCGCTCATCGAAGACATCCTGGAAATCTGCCCGGACGCCTGGTATCTGAAGGTGGATAACCCGGTGCTGGCCGGCATTACTCACCTGGGGCGCAAGTACCCCCAGGCTAAGATCGTCGGGCTGTGCCATGGCTTCAGCGCCGTCTACTACCTGGCTGACCTGCTGGGCATGGAGCGCGAGTTTGTCACCTACGAGATCCCCGGCGTGAATCATTTCGTCTGGCTGACCCACCTGTATTATAAGGGACAGGACGCTATGCCCCTGCTCGACCGCTGGATTGAGACCGAGGCTGAACATCACTGGGCAACCTGCCGGCCCAGCGATTTCATGGGACCGGTTGCCGTAGATCTGTACCGGCGTTTTGGTGTATTCCCCATCGGCGATACCTGCAACCCCGGCGGAGGTTCCTGGCCCTATTGGTACCACACGTCAGACGAGGTTGAGAGCCGCTGGCACGAAAGTCCCGGCGGCTGGTACAAGGATTATTTCAACCATCTGGCGAGCACCGTCGAACGCATCAAGACTGCCGGAGCCGATGCCAGCCATCCGGTGACCGAATCTTTCCCGCCGCGCATGTCCGGCGAAGTAATGGTACCGCTGCTTGAAGCCATCGCGTGTGATATTCCGCGTGTGTTGGTCGCCAACATTCCCAATGCCGGCGGATACGTGCCAGGTGTGCCGCGTCATTTCGCGGTCGAGATCCCTGTACTCGCCAGCAAACGCGGCATCCAGGGTATCCAGACCAGCGGACTGCCGCAGGCGCTGGTGGACTATATTCTGCGAGACCGGGTTTCCACCATTGAGACCGAACTGGAGGCTTACGAATCCGGAAGCCGGGAACTCTTGCTCCAGCTTATCTTGATGGATCCCTATACGACCTCGCTGGAGCAAGCCAACGCCATGCTGGACGATGTGCTCAATTTGCCCTTCCATGAGGAGATGCGCCAGCACTATCGCTGATCGGCAGGCTGTAAAGACCGGCGCGGGGTGCGGCAAACGGGAACCGTTGATAATTCGACCGACGCTTTCGCGTCCAGCGACATGCCCAAAACCGGACCAGCCTTCGCCAAAACCACACCGTGGGGTGGAAAAGAGAGCATCGCTCACCAACACTCCGCTGCCGTGCGGGGTGCTTTTTGGGTGTCCCTCAACGTCAAATGACCTGCGGCACGGGGTGGTGCAGCAGGTCGCGCACAGTCCACAGATGGTCCATCAGCGTCAACGCCATCGCCGGTGACCGGGCACGAAACCGCCGGTTCAGACCGGGGACTTCCTGCGCCAGCGACTCGCGGGCACGCACCAGATGCTAAAGTGAATTCTCGAAAGAAATCCACGAACGGGAGACCCGCCGGGTCTCCCCTACAACCGACGTGCCGTAGGGGCGAGCCGGCGGCTCGTCCGTTGAAAAGATGCGAGACATGGCTTAAGCCAGTAATCGAAGATCAGCCACGAACACCTCACCCCTCGGTCCCCTCTCCATTTTCATGGAGAGGGGAAGCGAAGCGCAGCAGGGGTGAGGACATTGAATTGTTTCGGAACATGGCTTAGTAGAGGCGAAACCACTCGCAGTGCAGCAGCAAGTGCTGCTCGGTCTGGGCATAGTCCCAGGTCCGCCGTGACAGCGCCGCCACCGACTGCCGGAACGTCACCTTTGCGCTTGACAAGCTGCCCGTAATGCAGCGCCTCACTCGTTTGCCATTGCTCCGTGCGCGCTTTCCCATGCCGAAACCACCTCCCGAAATGCGCCGTCAGCGCCTAGAAGTCACTCCGCAACCCGTCCGTGGTGATCGCTGGCACACACGCCGGGTCGAGACGCTCCTTCAGGTCATGCACCAACGCGAAAGCGTCGTCTTTCGTTCGACCACCAACGTGCAGCACCGGGATGGCTTTGCTCACCGGGTCGATAATCAGCCACAGCCATGCCGCGGATGCCGTCGCCCGCACCCGCGTGTACAGCTCATCCATTTGCACCAGCCTCAGCACCAGGTTCCGAAACAACACATTGTGCCAGCCCTGACTGTGCCTCCCGACAAAAACAACAGCCAATGGAGCAGTACGGAATCGTCGCGTATAGGCTCACTACGCTCAGGCGTGGAAACGGCAAGCCCCACATCCTACTGTCCTGCGCCGTGCGGTCAAGCGCCAATTCTCAACGGTTTACGTGGGCAGTGCGACCATCCGTCGGAGTTGCTCAACCAACGTCAACAGCAGCAGTTTTTCAGGGCGAGTGATGGTCGGACCGTGTTTCTGATGCCGCTGCGTCGCTTAGTTGTCTGTTCGGACAAGGTTTTCGCACGGGATACGTGCTTTCGGTGACCGGGGCTGCGCCTGGAACATTGCCAGACTCGGGAGGCTTCCGTGGGCGAGCTACACGACTTGCCCTAGTGGGTGTTTGAAAATGGCCCTTGGGCGGGGCGCGTCGCGCCGCGCCCGCCGTAACCGTGACGATCTTTCAGGCAGCGCGGGCGGCTCGCGAACCGCCCCTACGAGAGCGTTGATGAATTATCAAATACCCTCTAATGATCCATACCGCCCGTACTTGTGAACCGCTTCGACCATCGTTACAAAATTCTCCGGTTTCACCCCGTCCATGATGCTGGTAGAAGACCCTAATACCCAGCCACCGCCTGGACCCAGCTTCATGCAGTAGTCTCTGACCTGTGCTTCGATCTCTTCCCTGCTGCCATAAGCCAACAATGGCGTATGAACGTTGCCGATCAGAGCCATTCTGCCAGCCCATGCCTTCTTGACTTCCACAATGTCGTTAGATTCCGGTTCGATGGGATGCGCGGCATTAAACCCGACATCGTATAGGATGGGCATAATGTTGTCCATTTTGCCATCGGTGTGCATCAGCGTGAGCAGTCCGTGTTTCTTCGCGGGGGCAATCAACCGCTTCATGCGTTCCGGGAACAACTGCATGAACAAATCCGGTTTGATAAACAGTCCGGAGTTATACCCAATGTCGTCATTCACCATCACAAGCGCGATGTCGTCACCGAACCGATCACAAACTGCCCGCATTGTATTCACCTGGTTTTCCAGGAGAATGTCCATCATTTCTTCCAGAAAGGGCAGGTCATCATAAAACATCATGAACGAGTCGTTGACACCAATTGCCAACATTGTACTGTCAAAGAAGGAAGTGAAATTGGCAATCACACCCACACCGGTTCCCTGGGCAGCGTGGAGATACCGCTCCAGATAATTGAGCTGATCGTCGAGATTTGGCGGAGGATCGAGTTTGCCCAAATCCTGGCGTCCCTTGATTTCGCCGTCCACGTAATGGCGCGTGCCATCCGAAGCGAGGCGAAAGACGTTGTTGGGCCGCCAGTTGAAGTTGCAGAGAACCGCGTCTTCTCCCTGGCGTGTGGCGAATTCAACATCATCTTCAGGGGCTATGGATTGTCCCCCTTCGGCGGCATCACCGATCGTGTAGTCAAGTTTGCGTTCCAGAACATATTCGTATACCGCCTGACTCGTCACCCAGAGTTCAATATGCGGCACGCGGTCTGACTCTTGATGATGCAACGCCGCCAAGAGGCGTCTCACGTTGGGCTTGTCGTAATCGCTGGTCGGCAGTTTCATAGGAGCCTCTATTCTCACTGTTCTTGCGGACGTGGCTCGACTACCCAGGAAGCTGCGCAGAAGTCTTCCAGGATAGGGCAAAACCCGCATTGTGGCACTATTCCCCTACAAGGAAGGGCAAACCGATCCGCGCAAGGAGATTAGCTTCGTCCCACGATTTCCAGCGCTTTCCGAGCAGCAGCGGAAGCATCCGCAGCATAACCATCTGCGCCAATCTTTTCAGCATAGGCTTGTGTAACCGGCGCGCCACCGACCAATATGCGCACGGAATCTCGCAGGTTGGACACCTCAATGGCTTTGATCGTCGCCTCCATACTCGGGATGGTGGTCGTCAGCAGAGCAGACATGGCAATGATGTTCACGCCGCTTCTAGCCGCCTCGACGAATCTGTCCGGGGTCACGTCAACGCCGAGATCAATGACCTCGAACCCGGCTCCTTCCATCATCATGCCGACCAGATTCTTCCCAATGTCATGGAGGTCACCCTTTACCGTGCCGATAGCGACCTTGCCAATGGTCTCAACGCCCGCCTTTACCAACAGCGGTTTGATGATTTCCATCCCGGCGCTCATCGCCCGCGCCGCAATCAGCATCTCAGGGACGAAGTATTCGCCCTCTTCAAAACGCCGGCCCACTTCCGACATGGCAGCGATGAGTCCTTTGTTGAGAATCTCGCCCGCATCAACGCCGGCGTCCACCGCCTGCTGTACGCCGTCGGAAACTCCCTTCTTGTTGCCTACCAGAACGCTCTCGAATATGGTTTTCAAAATGTCGGTCATGAAGATTCTCCTAGTCGAAAGTCTGATTCAGGGTCTGTTATTGCCCAACGCCTACTTCAGCCAAACAAACCAAGGGCTTGTCGTAACTTGCTGTGACAAATCCTCCTTCACTACAAGTCGGGAATATCGAATTCGCCCAGCTCCAAGGGGTATTGGCCATACTCCCGAACCAGATTGACTACGTATTCGTAATTCTCGGCAGAAACGTTGCTGGGAACCGAGTGATCGGATTGGAAAATCATGCCACCGCCCTTAGCGGCGTTCAACTTGCGCAGGACCACCGCCCTGAGTTGGTCCTTGTCGTAATCCGCCCACTCGATGACATCCATGTTGCCACAGAAGCATATCTGGTGTCCGTACTCGCGGCGCAGGTCCACAACGTCCAGCCCTGCTTTCGATTCCAGGGGGTTGTAGGCGTCGATACCGATCTCGATGAAGTCTCCGAAAATGCGCCTGACATTTCCGCAACCGTGATAGATCACCGGCAGATTGTTCGCGTGGCACACCTCCACCATCGCCCTAAGACCCGGCTTATAGTATTCACGCCAGTAATCTGGGCGGAAGAACAGATCTTTGCGATACGCGACATCACCCCAGATTACCATGCCATCGATCAGCCCGTCGGCAGCTTTGATTTGTGCCTTGAGCATCTCCAACGCCCATTCGTTGGTGCGCTGAACGAACCGTCCAAAGCGTTCGGGATACAGCCCGGCCCACATCAATAGGTTCTGCCCACCGACAATCCGTGTCATGTATTCGTTGGCTTCACATTGACTGCCGTACACCGGGAAATTGCGACGCACATCCTTGACCGTCTCAATCCAGGGTGGCGAATTACGGGCAAAACCATCCCCCACGCCTGCAATCTGGTTATCCCCAGCCGAGAAAAACCGCCGGTCGTCGGTCGGGTCGTCAAACTCAAAGGCTTCCGCTTTTTCAATCGTGTCGGTATCAAAACCGATGTACTCCGGCATCGGGTCGGCATACTTCTTGCGGATCACGGCTTCAAAGCCGGTGCGAACGACCACCTCCTGGTCGTTTTCTCGGATGATCTCAAAGTCCCTGATGTGAGGGTCCATATTGGGGGTAGTGACCTTCCAGTCCAGGTCATAGTATTCGTAGATGTCGGTATCCTCTGGCAGCCCTTTCTCTTCACGCCAACGCTTGAGGAAATTGCCCCAGAAAAAATCACTGACCGGAACGCGATCCGGTTCCTCGTGGCGCAGCGCCTTGTTTATTCGGTCTAGTTTCGCCAGGCAGTTGGGGGTTCGTGCTGTCATCATGTGCCTCCTTAATCCGTGTGGAATACTTCATCCATGGTCGCCCACCATTCGCCTTCGGCACGGGGCTCCAATGGCGTCTGCATGGGCATCATGATGTCCCACCATTTCTGGGTGGTCGGGTCGGCTGCCATCTTTGCCATATCCGCCGCGAAGTCGTCCCCGTGATACTCAAAGTAAGCGAAGAGCACATTGTCTCTGTGGAAAATTGAGTAGTTCCGGATGTTGCATTTGCTTATCATTGCGAGAACATCTGGCCAGACATTTGCATGATATTTTACGTATTCGTTGAATGCTTCCGGCTTAACGCCAATAACTTGCCCAAAGCGTTTCACTGGATTCGTTCCTCTCTGATAGGTACTTATCGGTTGAATTCGTCAATGGCTTCATACATCGCCACAATGTTCTCCGGCGGGACGTCCGGCAAGATATTGTGGACCGTATTGAACACATAGCCCCCTCCGGGCGAGAAGATCTCCAGCCGCTCGGTGACATGGTCTTTGACTTCGGCGGGGGTCGCGTTATTGAGCACATGGCGCGTATCGCAGCCACCACCCCAGAAGGTGATGTCCGCGCCAAACTCTTCCTTCAGGCGGCGAGGATCCATGTCCTTCGAGTTGGTCTGCACCGGGTTAATCACTTCATAACCCGCGTCAATCAGATCAGGCAGGAGTTTGTAGATGGAGCCGCACGAATGCAGGAAGGGGTGCATCTGGCTGTGTTGCTTAACGTAGTCGCACAGAATCTTGTGCCGGGGTTTGAACAGTTTGCGGTAGATTTGGGGAGCCATGAAAGGACCCGAATCCATACCCAGGTCATCGCCAAAACGGAGAATGTCCACGACATCGCCAACCGCAGCGCACACTTTTTCTAGAGTCCGCAAATGAACTTCCATCAGCGCATCCAGCAGGCGTTCGACATTGTACTGGTCGAGTACAAGGTCCATCAGGAAGTTGTCCATTCGGCGCAAGAACGTCCCCCACTCAAACAAGTTGCACCCAGCCACGACCATCAGTGCGCGGTCGGAACTTTGCCGCAAGGCGATGGCTTTGGCGCGCAACTGCTCCCAAAAATCGTCTTCGCCCGCATGATCCCAGGGACTGTGAGCCAGTCCCGCCCAATGGACTTTGGGCATCACCTGGGAGAGATGGCGGAAATCATCGGGATAGCCATCCAGATAAGGGAAGTGCGTCTGATCGAAAAACGTTGCGCCAATGGGCATGGTGGCGATGCGATCTTCGTCCGGCGCGAAAGCATCCCAGGCACCATTGGGCTGTTCGATCGGTTTGAACCACGCCGGGAATTGCACGGTAATGCCCTGAGGCAGTGTGAAATCGTACCAGTCTTTTTCGCTTGCATTGAACATGCGCCCGATATCCAGGGCGTCAATGCCAAAACGGTCTAGAATTATGTCTTCCGGTTGGACAACCTGCTGCACCACATCGTACACGCGGGTATGCCCCTCGGTGATGCCCAGGTATTCTTTGAGATGATGGTATGCAATGGCAGAGATCCCTGAACTCGGTGTTGCCCCCAGATCGATCGGGACGCGGTCAGGTTGCTCATGCCGGATAGTCGCCAAGATCCTTTCCCTGGATGTCATTTTCCTGTCAGCGCTCATGCCATCTCGTCTTTCTCTCTTTTCAAGGAAGACTCTTCAATACACTCCGTACTCATGCACTGCTGCATACATCGCCAGGACATTTTCGACTGGCGTTTCCGGCAGTAGATAGTCGTGGCTGGGCGATGCGATGTAACCGCCGCCTGGTTTCATGATGTCCAGTACCTCGCGGGTCGTTTTCGCAGCCAGTTCGGGAGTCCCCTCGATTAACACATACTGGGTATCAATGCAGCCATTGAAGGTGATCCTGTCACCAAATTCCGCCTTGAGTCTTGCTGGTTCCATGCCCCGCGCAGAAGGTTGAAGCGCCTGCAATCCATCGAGTCCACCCTCAATCATGGCAGGAATAAGCGGCGCAAACCCTCCACAACAATGCATCATGACCCTTAAGCCATAGTCATGCCCCAGATCAATGAGTCGCTTAAGATGGGGCAGGAAGAAACGCCGGAACATGGCTTCACCCATCAGAGGACCCGTCTTGCCGCCAAAGTCATTGCCGATGAAAAAAATGTCGATCACGTCGGCGGCTTCGTCGAAAATTCGCCGGCTGACCTCAAAATAGTAATCGACCACGTGGCTGAACAAGGCGTCCACCGCTTCCGGCTCATCAACCATCCGATAGAGCAGCGGCGCCATATCCATGAGGTCAATGCCGTCATGCCAGAATGGCGACCAATCGCCACCCAGGACGGCGTACTGCCCTGCCCATTTCTCGCATTCTGCGCGAATGTGCGATACATCCATCCACGTCGGGGAGGGCCAGGGATAATCATGGATTTGGCGCAATGTCGCCTGTTGCAGCGGATGAGTGATAGGCATTCCATACCCATAACCGGTGCGCTCAACACCGAAGGGGGTTCGGTAGGTCGCGTTAGGGCTGAGATGCCTGTCGGGGCTGAATTCATCGGGACCGGAATAGGTCGCAAATACGCGCCGGAAATCATCCCCCAATCGAACGGACAGCGATTCGTCATCCGTCAGAGCAAGGTGATCGATCATCAAGGCACGAAATTCCGGCGAAGCCCCCAACCATGCCGGTACACGATCTGGCTCCTCATGGTCGAAGGTCATCATCACGCGCTCTTTGGAGGTCATGCGCTCGACCATAACAACCTCTTCAGTCAGAAGAACACAACATGCCCGGTGTGTTCTAAGCCATGTTCCGAAACAATTCAATGTCCTCACCCCTGCTGCGCTTCGCTTAGCTTCCCCTCTCCATTTTCATGGAGAGGGGACCGAGGGGTGAGGTGTTCGTGGCTGATCTTCGATTACTGGCTTAAGTGAAGTCTCGAAAGAAGTCCACGAACGGGAGACCCGCCGGGTCTCCCCTACAACCCACGTGCCGTAGGGGCGAGCCGACGGCTCGTCCGTTGAAAAGATGCGAGACATGGCTTTAGCCTTTGATGGCGCCAAAGGTCAAGCCGCTGACCAAGTTGCGC
>JAEURA010000083.1 GCA_016789005.1 Anaerolineae bacterium | reverse complement strand
AAAAGAGACGCGCTTCCAGTGCGCCGGAAGCGCCGGCTGAAGCGCCAGATCGCCATCGGCGTCGATGTGCAGCCCGGCAAAGCCGAAGACCACCGCCTGCCAGACCCCGCCGCAGGCGGCGGCATGGATGCCGTCGCGCGCATTGCCCTTGTTGTCATGCAGATCGATGTGTACGGCGTGGTGGAACTGCTCATAGGCGATCTCGGTCAAGCCAAGCTTTGCCGCCACCCAGGCGTGCATCGCCGGACTGAGGGACGAACCGTGATCGCAGCGCGGGAAATAGGTGTCCCAGTTGTTCAGCAGGATGTCGCGCGGGGCGAGGGATTCGCCGAGCAGCGCCATCAGCATGACGACGTCCGCCTGCTTGATCACCTGCGACTGGATGCTGCGGGCGTGCCCCAGAATCGCCTGCACGCTGCTGGTGCGCGGCTGGTAATGAGGCACGGGGATGTATTCCATGTCGAAGAAGCCGGGGAACTGGATGTGTATCTGCTTCGCTTCATCGAAAGGGATGACCATGCGAGCGATGACGTCACGCCACTTCGCCAGCCGTGCCGCGCTCAGGTCAAGCGAGACGGTCAGCCGGGCGTGGTCGGCGGGCGACTGTTCCGCCAGCCAGTCCAGCCCTTCGAGCGCCGTTTGCAGATGCCAGACGACCATCCGGTTGACGAAAATGCTGTTGTCGACGTTCTCGTGATACTCGTCGGGTCCGATCTGCTGGGAAATCTCGTAGCGACCGTTCTTTTCTTCGACGCGGCTGCCCCAGAAGACGGCAGTATCGAGCAGGAGTTCCGCCCCAAATCGTTTGAACCATGCATCGTCGTCCGTCCAGCACCAGAACTGCCACACGGCGTAGGCGATGTCGGTCGAAATGTGCTGCTCGCGGTCACCCGTCCAGATGCGGATGCGGCTGCCATCCGGCTGCGGGTCGGACCACTGCGGCGTGGTTTCCTCGCCGGTATCGGTGCTTTCCCAGGGAAACATCGCCCCCTCGAAGCCGTTGGCTTGCGCTTTGTGCCGTGCGCCTGCCAGCCGGTGGTAGCGGTACATCAGCAGGTTGCGCGCCGTCTCAGGTTGGGTCAGGGTCAGGAGGGGGAGGACGAAAAGCTCCGTATCCCAGAAGACGTGTCCCTTGTAGCCCGTGCCGCTGAGGGTTTTTGCCCCGATGCTGGCATTTTGGTCGTGGCGCGGCGCAGCGATCAGGACGTGGTAGGTGGCGAAACGCAGGGCGAGCTGGCATTCGTCGTCGCCTTCGATCACGATGTCACTCGCTGCCCAGGATTTCGCCCAGGCGGCGGCATGCGCTTCCAGCAGAGCATCATAGCCCGCCGCTGCCGCCTGACGCACCGCTTTTTCTGCGGCGTCGAGCGGATCGGCGAGGTCACGGCTGGTGTACAGCGCCGAGAACTTGTCGAAGACCGCACTTCCGGCAGGGTCCAGGCGGAGGGTAGAGGTCAGCGACGGTTTCAGGGGGTCGCCCGCTGCACGAACAGCGTGCGCATCGCTGACGCAGGAAGCGACGGCGACGACGTAGCCTGACTGTGCTGTGCGGCGCTCTACGCCGATAATGCCGAGCGTCCGGCTGCTGCGCACGTCCGGCGTCCAGTGGAGGATGCTGTTATTGGTGGTGTCGGCATCGATGCTGCAGGTCAGCGTGACCTCCGGTTCGCCCTCAACGGCGGTGATGGTCACACGCTGCGCCATGATGTGTTCGTCAGCAAGGCTGGCGAAACGGTCAAACGTCAGGCGGACGATGCTGCCGGATGCTGCGCGGAACAGCGCCGCGCGGTGCAGAACAGCGCGATCCAGCAGCAGCGCCCGTTCATAGCCGAGCAGCGCACCTTGCGGCGGGTTCAAGGAATCGTGTCGGTCAAAACGCAGGTTAAAGGGTGTGCCATCCACCGTGATGGCGATGGGCAGCCAGTTCGGGGCATTGACCAGTTCCGGGATTTGCATGCTGGGCGCGTGATCGTAGATGCCATGAATCAGGGTTGCCGGCGTCGCGCCAGGATACCCCTCTTCAAACGTCCCGCGCACGCCCAGGTAGCCGTTTCCGATGGTGAAAAGTGTTTCGTTCTGGTGCAGACGTTCAGCCTGGAACCCGCGTTCGATCAGTGTCCAAAGACGCTTATGCATGACGGAAAACCTCACCCCAATTTCGGCTGCTGCGGAAGTTAATCGATTAAGTTAGTGCTTTTTGATTCGTCTGCTGTGTTGAGTGTGGTGATCATGCCGGGTTGCAGATGCACTTGACCGACAGAAAGAAGGTGATGGTTCCAAAAACCATTCGAACTGCCCGGTTGTCGTGACGCGCAGCCGTGCGCCCGTCGTGACAGACTGCCAGAAAGTCGTCCCTGCTATTCGCTCCAACCGCTGAGCGGGGCGCTTAATCGATTAAGCCAATTGACTAGAGATTAGATCGCCTTTGCGGGATTGTCAAGCAGTCTGGCGGCGACTTTGGGAGTATTGCACAAAAGATGTTCATGACCCAATGTCACAAACATGTCAGCATTCTGGCAAAAACCAGTAGAACCGAAGGTGCGCTATCCATATAGTTGAAACATAGGGCGCATCTTGCGCCTCTGGTGATCTGCGCTAGACTCCTCGTCAAGCACAGATTTTTCACAAGCCGCACAGATTTTTATTCACTATCTAGAGGATTGAACCAACATGCGTAAGTTCCTCCATCCGTTGTTTCTCTCTCTCGTACTCCTCTTGAGCCTCGCTGTCGGTCTCAGCGTCAGCGCCCAGGCTGAAGGCAGCATCGCAGTGCTGCTGCCGGACAGCGCATCGTCGGCGCGGTGGGAAGCCGATGACCGCCGCTTTTTCGAGGGTGCGTTTGAGGCTGCGGGCGTCGAATACACGATCGTCAATGCCGAAGGCAGCGCGCAGACGCAGCTGACGCAGGCAGAACAGGCGATCACCAACGGCGCGAAGGTCATCCTGATGGTCAACCTGGACAGCGCTTCGGGCGCGGCGATCATCGAACTGGCGCGCGCCAACGGCGTGGCGATCATCGACTATGACCGCCTGACCATCGAAGGACCGGGCGCGGACTTCTACGTGTCGTTCGACAACGAATCGGTCGGTCGCCTGCAGGGCGAGGGACTGGTGGCGGCGGTCGAGGCGGCGGGACTGGAAGCGCCGGTGAACGTGGCGGTGCTGAACGGTTCGCCGACGGACAACAATGCGACGCTGTTCAAGAACGGTTATGAGAGCGTCATCACGGCGCAGTTCGACAGCGGCGCGTGGGTGCGCGTGGCGGATCAGAGCGTGCCGGACTGGGACAACCAGCAGGCGCTGGTGATCTTCGAGCAGATGCTCACGGACGCGGCGGGCGACATCGACGCGGCGGTGGCAGCTAACGACGGTCTGGCAGGGTCGGTGATCGCCGCCCTTCAGAACCAGGGTCTGCCGTTCATCCCGGTGACGGGACAGGACGCGACGGTCGGCGGCATCCAGAACATCCTGGCGGGACGCCAGAGCATGACGGTGTACAAGGCGATCAAGGCGGAAGCCGAAGCGGCAGCCGCTCTGGCGGTCGCTCTGCTGAAGGGTGAGGACAC
>JAEURA010000077.1 GCA_016789005.1 Anaerolineae bacterium | reverse complement strand
TCAACCGGCAAGTTATAGTGATTCTGCACCGCAGCAGCCGAATACCGTTGACCGGGCCTCCAGCTGTTATGGTCCATCGACTGCGAAGCTCAGGAGGTTCTGTGCAACGGCACGGCGTGCGGAATGACGCAAGAATTGTTGCGTTCCCTCGGTTAGATCTTGTTTGCACCGCTACAGAAAGGATTAGCCCATGCAGCACTACAGAATTGCCGTGATCCCCGGGGATGGTATCGGCCAGGAGGTCACGCCCGTCGGTTTGGAGGTACTGGAGGCTGCCGCGCAGGAAACAGGCAGCTTCCAGCTGGAGACGGAATCGTTTCCGTGGGGCAGTGATTACTATCTTCAGCACGGGCAGATGATGCCCGACAACGCGCTGAAGACGCTGGAGTCATTCGATGCCATCTACTTCGGCGCCGTCGGTTTTCCGACTGTGCCCGACCACATCACGCTGTGGCAGCTTCGACTGGCCATCTGCCAGGGCTTCGACCAGTACGCCAACGTTCGTCCGTCGCTGCTTCTGCCAGGCGTGAGCGGCCCGTTGAAGAACAAGGCGCCAGGTGATATCGATTTTGTCGTCGTGCGCGAGAACACCGAGGGCGAATACAGTGGGGCGGGCGGGCGTGTCCATCGCGGTCTCCCGCTGGAGATGGCCGTACAGACGGCGATCTTCACCCGCGCCGGGGTCGAGCGGGTGATCCGCTTCGCCTTCGAACTGGCCCGCAGTCGCCCGCGCAAGCGGCTGGCCAACGTCACCAAATCCAATGCCCAGGCTCACGCGTTCACCCTTTGGGACGAGGTGTTCGACGAGGTGGCTCGTGACTATGCCGACGTCTGGACCGAGCGAGTGCTGGTTGACGCGATGGCAGCCCGCTTTGTGCTCAAGCCAGAATCGCTTGACGTGCTCGTCGCCTCCAACCTGTTCGCCGACATCCTCACCGATTTGGGCGGGGCGATCAGCGGCAGCCTGGGCATGGCCCCCAGCGGCAACCTCAACCCGGAGCGGCGCTATCCGTCTATGTTCGAGCCGGTGCACGGCTCCGCGCCGGACATATACGGCAAGGGAATCGCCAACCCGATCGCCATGATCTGGTGCGGCGCGATGATGCTGGAGTTTCTGGGCCAGCGTGAGGCCGCCGACCTGATCGTCGGCGCTATCCACTCGGTAACGTCGAAGGGCAAAGTGCTCACGCCAGATGTCGGCGGCCGCGCCAACACCCGGGAAGTTACCGACGCGATCCTGTCCGCCGTGCGAGCCCACTGAAGCACCGCCGCGTTTGACAAACATGGAAGTGAATGCCAAAATCTCACTATGCGAGATGACAATTCACATAATGGAACACGACTTCTAAAGACTGAGGGCAACCATGCCAAAACAGGATGACGACGCCTACTACCTGCTCAGCACCGTCGTGCGAGCGGTGTCTGTACTCGACGAATTTGTGAACTCCGACCAGGACCTTGGCGTGACGGAAGTCGCGCGCCGGCTGGGACTTCACAAGAGCGTCGTGCACCGGCTGATTGCGACACTTGCGGAGCTGCGCCTGCTCGCTCCGGGTATGGCGCCGGGGACCTACCGGCTCGGCGTGAAGGCGCTGGAGCTCGGATTGAGCTACCTCCGTCATTCGCCGCTGGACCGAGTCGCGCAGCATCATCTCAACCGACTGGCGGGCGATCTCCCAGACATGGCCTTTCACGTCGCCATCCTCGACGGTAAGCAGATCATCTATCAGCGCAGCGTTTCCGGCCCGGAAGTCGATTGGGTCTCCGCAACGCTCGGTCGGCGCACGCAGGCTTACTGCACGGCGCTAGGCAAGGTCCTGCTGGCCTACCAGTCTCCAAGCACCGTTGACGCTTACCTGACTTCAGTCGATCTCAAGCCGCTCACGCACAACACCATCACCGGTTCTGAAGATCTTCGTGCGGAGCTGAATCGCATCCGCATGCATGGCTACTCCCACGACAACGAAGAGATGATGATCGGTCACACTTGCGTGGGGGCCCCCATTCGCGACCACACCGGGTTTGTTATCGCCGCGGTGAGTATCGCTGGCCTGACCGACCATTTCACGAAGTACGGCTTCGACTCACTCGTGGAAAAAGTCGGCGAAACAGCCAAAGCCATTTCCTACGATCTCGGCTATTCCGGATAACAAAGACGGTCGTCAGGGACCACTGAATGGCGTCACAGACAAGGGTCTGACGAACCACTTTCTTGACAAACCTGCGACCTCATTGTTATATTGCTCACTATAGAGACGGTGTCTCTTATATAGAGACAGGGTACCAACAGAGGTGTCGGGTGAGGAAGAGTCCTATGGGATGAACCCCGACCCGGCATCTCCATAAAGGCCGGAAGATGGTCAGCTTCCGGGTTCGGTCACCTCGATGGTTCGATGTCGGGGTGAGGGTCTCAACGAAAGCCAATGCGTACAGGATGGAGCAGCAGGCTTTCAGTTGCGGACTTCCACAGCACGCACAGGACGCGCATGCAGAAAGGAGAAAAGGACCGACAAAGCTCGTCATCACTCACTCCGCTTTTCAAAAAGGTTTGCATTTAAGGAGACCAGAAATGTCTGTCATGAGGCGATTCGCACTTGCCTGTTTGCTCCTGTCCCTTTTTGTATCGCTGATCCCGGCTCAGGCTCAGGACCCCAGTCAACTCGTAGTGGTCATCGGCGAAGAACCGCCGAACCTCGATCCCGGCGAAGGCACCATCATTGCGCTCAACACCTATCGCAATACCTATGAGGCCCTCGTTACCCGAGACGCAGCGACGGGAGAGATCATCCCAGAGCTGGCGACGTCCTGGGAACTGGTCAACCCGACCACCTGGCGCTTCACCCTTCGCGAAGGTGTGAGCTTCCACGATGGCACGCCGTTCAACGCCGAAGCCGCCGCCTGGAATATCAATTACCTGTTTAACCCGGACAATAACAAGCACATCCTGGGCAATGTGCCGGCGGGCACCACCGCGACCGCGGTCGACGAATACACGATGGACGTCTCCACGCCCGAGCCGTTCCCGGTCCTGCCGCGCGCGCTCTTCTTCGCCAATATGGCCTCTCCAACGGCGATCCAGGCCGATACGGAGGGCGCTTTCCGTACCATGGTGGGCACAGGCCCGTACATTCTTAAGGAGTGGATCGCCGGCGACCGTATCGTCCTGGAAAAGAATGGGAATTACTGGGGCGACGCGCCGGAAATCGACGAGGTCGTGTACGTCTGGCGTAATGAGTCATCGGTGCGCAGCGCCATGGTCGAGGCCGGTGAAGCGCATATTGCCGCGGCGCTTGACGCTCGTGACACGTCCAGCGGTAACGTCGTCGCCATCGACATCTCTGAGACACATTTCATCCGTATGGATCTGCCGAACCCGCCGCTGAGCGACATCCGTATTCGTCAGGCGATCTGCATGTCCATTGACCGGCAGAGTATCGCCGACCGGTTATTCGGTGGCTATGCCAGCCCGGCCACGCAGCTCATCGCCTCGGACGTTGTCGGCTACAACCCCGACATCTCGCTCGTTCGATTTGACCTGGAGGCCGCCAAGGCACTGGTCGATGCGGCGCGCGCAGACGGCGTCCCGGTTGATAACCAGATCACCGTCTACCTGTCGTCGACGGCGGGTGATGTCACGATTCAGATGATGGTCGCCATCGTGCAGTGGACGACGGAGATCGGTCTGAACCTGAATCTGGAAATCAACGAGGCGGCGCGTCACCGTGCCATCGCCCGCGAACTGCCACCGCCGGCGGATCGCCTGGCGATCTTCTGGGGCCAGCATGGTAATGAGGTCGGCGACGCCTTCGGGACGATTCAAGGCTACTATATGCCGGGCGGCATCCACTCGACGGGCGACGACCAGGCGTTCTTCGACATGTACGCTGAGGCCAGCCAGCTATCCGGCCAGGAGCGTCAGGACGCACTCGCCGAAGTGCTTCTATACCAGCACGAAAACGTCATGGCAACCTGCCCGATCGTACACATGAAGTTCATCTACAAACTTGCCGATGGGCTGGACTGGCAGCCTCGCCCGGATCACCTGATCCTGGCCAAGGATGTTGTACTTTCCCAGTAGCTGCACAGGCTTCAGGCCTCTGGCTTCCTTGTCCCATAGGAGAAGGAAGCCAGAGACATACCGCGAATCAGGGTGAACGGACATGCTGAAATACATCCTTCGCAGATTGTTCTATTCGATCTTCGTGGTCATAGCCGTAACCATCCTGGTATTCGTGCTCTCACGTCTGACGGGCGACCCCGCGCTGCTGTATCTCCCGGAACTCGCCTCTGAAGAGCGCGTGGAGGCGTTCCGCGAAGCGTACGGGTTCAATGACCCGGTCCTGGTTCAGTTAGGCCGCTTCATGAGCGGCGCTATCCGCCTGGATTTCGGCACCTCCATCTGGCAGAAGGTCCCGGCCAGCGATCTGGTCCTGAACCGTCTGCCGCTGACCCTGGTGCTGGCCTTCTTCACGATGGTCGTCTCTCTGACCATCTCCCTGCTGATCGGCATCCTCGCGGTGCTGAGGCCGCAAAGCCTGTTCGACACCCTTGTGACGACTATTTCGCTGCTTGGTGTAACGGTCCCCAGCTTCTGGCTGGCGCTCATTCTGATTCTCGTCTTTGCCGTGGAGCTTGGCTGGCTGCCGACATCCGGCTCCGGGACCTGGCGGCATGCCATTCTGCCGCTGACGGTGCTCGTCTGGGGCCCAACCGGCTACCTGGCGCGCGTCGTGCGCACGACGATGATGGAGCAGCTTTCGGCGGGATATCTGGTCACCGGCCGCTCCAAGGGACTTGCAGAGGCGCGTCTCCTGGCCCGCCACGCCCTGCCCAACGCCGCCTTCCCGATCATCACCGTGGCCAGCGCGCAGTTTATCGGCGTGGCCAACGGCGCCGTGATCGTCGAGACGGTCTTCGGCTGGCCGGGGATCGGCAAGCTGACCATCGACGCTATTCAGAATCGCGATTTTCCGGTGCTCCAGGCGACGGTGTTCGTCGTCGGCATCGTCGTCGTCCTGGCCAATCTGGCGCTGGATCTGATCTATTCGGCCATCGATCCGCGCGTTCGCCTGGCCAGGGACTAGGACTGCACGACGATGGCTGTCACGGTTCTCGAAACAAAACCCCGGACGAGCAGAGGCCAGGCTGCCGCCGCCACGCTGCTATGGCGGGACAAAAAGGCCCTGGTGTCGCTGATCTTCCTGGCGATTCTCTACACGTCCGCGCTGCTGGCGCCCTGGTTAGTGGGTGACCGCAATAACAAGATCGACTTCATGAACTCGCTCACGGCGCCGTCGCTAGGACCGGACAGCCATCTGTTTGGCACCGATGCCCTGGGCCGGGATCTGTTCCTGCGCATCCTGACGGCATCGCAGGTCTCGCTGTTCATCTCCGCCGTCGTCGTCGCCGGTTCAGGGCTGCTCGGCCTGCTGCTCGGCATGATCGCCGGCTACTACGGCGGCTGGATTGACGAGGTGGTAATGCGGCTGATCGATCTGATGATGGCCTTTCCCGGCCTGCTGCTGGTGCTGGTGATCGTCTTCATCGCCGGCAACGGCACGGACAAGGTCATCCTGGTACTGGTCGCCACCGGCTGGACCGGCTATGCGCGTGTGGTCCGCGCCGAGACGCTGCGCCTGCGCGAATTCCCGTTTGTCGAGTCGGCGAGAGCCATAGGCTGCCGCGACTCCCAGATCATCCTCAGACACATCCTGCCCAACCTGATCAGTGTGATGGCCGCTCTGGCAGCGCTCGGCGTGGTCGGCGTCATCATGACGGAGTCCGGCCTGAGCTTTCTGGGACTAGGCATCCAACCGCCGGACGTCTCCTGGGGCCTTCTGGTCGCGGAAGGCCGCGGCTATCTCACCCAGGCCTGGTGGTTGGCGATCTTCCCCGGCGCAGCCATCTTCGTGACCAGCATGGCCTACAGCCTACTCGCCGACTGGATCAGCGTGGTTGTTGATCCAGTACAGCGCGACCGAATGATCAACAGCCAGCGACGCCGTCGGTGGCGTCGCGCCGGGACTCAAAGCGAAGGTGAACAGTAGATGAACTCACCCGCGCGGGGCATGATCCAGCCCTACGAACTCGGCCCCGGACCCCACCTGTTCACCGACTGGCGCTACGTTCGGCCGGGTCAGGTGCGCTGGGAGGGTGCAACCGGACAGGATGTCAGTCTGTTCGCCACCGAAGGCGAACCAGATTTCGTACAGGCAGTGGCGCTGGATGTTCCGAGTGGCATCCGGCTCGTCGCCCAGCCGGCGCAGCGCATCGGGCCGGTCCTCCGCCCCACACGCCCCTGGGAGCGCACATTTGGCCCGTCGTGCCTGATGCTTGAGGGTGGCAAGTATCGACTGTGGTGCGAGGGCCTGCCCGACGACTACTGGAAGAATCCGACTCCAGGTATGGGGACAACGCTGGACACTGGTTGGGGGAACCTGCTTTCGTACTTTGAATCAGACGATCTGGAGCACTGGACCCGGCCGGACCTCCACATCCTCGACTACGACGGCGCCCCGACCAATATTCTGTATGGCGGACCGCTGAGCCCGAAAACTGGCTATCATGGCGGTGGGGTGTTCGTCGATCCATCCGCGCCGCCGGCCGAGCGCTACAAAGTCATCTATATGGGGCGCATCGACCCGGCAGAGATGAATCGGCACGAAGCCCGCCTGGGCAAAGCCGACACGATGGCCCGCTACTACAAGAGTGCCATGTTCGGGGCCGTGTCGCCGGATGGCCTGCACTGGACGGCGCTGCCCGACCCGATCATGCTGGCCAACAGCGACACCGGCAATACCGCCTACTATGACCCGGCACTGGGGAAGTACGTCGGCTATTTCCGCATGTGGTTCTACGGCCGGCGCGCCGTTGGCCGGGCGGAGACCGATGACTTCAGCCGCTGGCCGCTTCCCGAGCCGATCCTTTGGCCCGGCCCGGAGCATCCCGCCGAGGTTGACCTGTACACCAACGCGCATACCCTCTATCCCGGCACGAACGACCAACACCTGATCTTCCCGGCCTGGTACCGGCGTGCCACCGACACCACCGAGGTGCACCTCGCCTCCAGCCAGGAGGGTCGGCTGTGGTCGCCAATTCCGAGCGGGCCGATATTGGCCACGGCGGACGATGGCGCCTGGGACGGTGGATGCCTGTTTGTCGCCAAGGGGCTGGTGCCCTACGGTGCGGACCACGTCGCCGCCGCATATGTGGGCTACTCGGTACCGCACAAGTACCCGCGCAGCATGGTGCTGGGCGACGTCGGCCTGGCGGTCTGGCAGGCCGAGCGGTTGGTGGCCCTGCAAGCCGACGAAATCGGCCAGTTCACCACCCCGCCGCTCATCTTCCAGGGGCGAGAGCTTCAGCTTAACCTGCTCACTGCCCGTGCGGGGTACGGTCGCGTCGAAGTGGCCGCTGCCGAAGACCCGATCCGCCCGGTACCGACAAAAGCCGGCGCTGCCTTCGAGGGCTTCAGCTTCGCCGACGCCGATCCGCTGTGGGGCGACCGACAGCGCGCGACCGTCACCTGGAAGGGACAAAGTGATATGAGCGCACTGGCAGGCAAGCCGATCGTGCTGCGCTTCAGGCTGTCAGCTGCGAAACTCTTTGCCTTTTCGTTCACCTGACCCGATTGACTCACGAGGAAGCAGAGACTCGATGTACTCACCGATACAAGGCATGCTCCAACCGTATGAACTGGGACCCGGCCCGCACCTCTTTACCGACTGGCGCTATGTTCGCCCTGGGCAGGTGCGCTGGGAAGGATCGTCCGGGCAGGATGTCAGCCTGTTCGCCACGGAAGGGGCGCCGGATGCCGTGCGCGCCATGCCGCTGGATACTCCGCTCGGCATTCGACTCGTCGCGCAGCCAGCGCAGCGCATCGGACCGCTGATCCGCCCCAACTACCCATGGGAACATACCGTCTTCTGGCCGACGATTCTGCACGTCGACGGCAAATACCGGATGTGGTACGAATCGGTCCCCGACAGGTACTGGCAGGCCAAAGCGCCGGACCCTGGGGCGACGCGCTCGCCCGGATGGGGCGACCTGCTGTGCTACGCCGAGTCCGATGATCTGGAGCACTGGACAAAGCCCAAGCTGGGCATCCTGGACTACGACGGCGAGCCAAGCAACATCGTCTTCGGTGGGCCTCTGACTCCTGTCACCGGCCTGCATGGGGCGGCTGTGCTGCACGACCCCTCTGCCAGCTCCGCCGAGCGCTATAAGCTGATCTACATGGGCAAGGTGCCGGCAGAACAGCAGACAGCGTCCGGCGGCTCCGTCGAACTCAAGGACCCGGTCGCCAACTATTATCAGAGCGCCATGTACGGGGCGGTATCGCCGGATGGCCTGCATTGGACGGCCCTGCCCGACCCGATCATGCTGGTCAACAGTGACACCGGCAACACTGCCTACTATGACACAACTACCGGCAAGTACGTTGCCTTCGTGCGCATGTGGTTCTACGGGCGGCGGGGCATTGGCCGTTCCGAGACAGATGACTTCGCCCGCTGGCCGCTGCCCGAGCCGATCCTCTGGCCTGGTCCTGAGAATCCCGCCGAGGTCGATCTGTACACCAATGCGCACACGCTCTATCCCGGCACGACCGACCACCATCTGATCTTCCCGGCCTGGTACCGGCGTGCCACCGACACCACTGAAGTCCACATAGCCTCCAGCCAGGAAGGTCGCCTATGGTCGAGAATTCCTGGCGAGCCAGTCCTGGCCACGGCGGACGATGGCGCCTGGGACGGAGGCTGTCTGTTCATCGGCAAAAGTCTGGTGCCCTATGGCAGCGATCGGGTAGCCGCGCCATACGTCGGCTACAGCGTGCCGCACAAATACCCCCGAAGCATGGTGTTGGGCGACATCGGCCTGGCGGTCTGGCCTGCCGAGCGGCTAGTTGCGCTCCAGGCCGACGAGATCGGACAGTTCACCACGCCACCGCTGATCTTCCAGGGGCGCGAGCTTCAGCTCAACCTGCTCACCGCCCGCGCCGGGCACGTCCGCGTCGAAGTCGCCGCCGCCGAAGACCCGATTCGCCCGGTACCGACGAAGGCTGGGGCTGCTTTCGAGGGTTTCAGCTTAGCGGAGTCTGATCCGCTGTGGGGCGACCGGCAGCGCGCGACGGTCACATGGAAGAGTCAGAACGACCTGAGCGCTTTCGCAGGAAAGCCGGTCGTGCTGCGTTTCACCCTATCCGGTGCGAAACTTTTCGCCTTTTCGTTCGTCTGAACTGAGAGATGGGCTGATGACCCAACCCTGGAACACTATCATCCAGAGTGGCATCTTCGGTAAAGTCCTCGACGACTTTCGCGACCGCCTGCCAGATTTGGGCTTTCGCGTGCTCCATGAGCATACCCCGCTCGGCCGCGAGCATCTCCTTGCGCTGGCGCCTGAGGCCGACGTCGTCTTTGGCCCTGGCCAGGGGATGGATGCGCAGTTTTTCGCGCTGGCGCGGCGCCTGAAGGTGGTATCGCTGGTCTCCAGCGGGCCAGAGCCGGTCGATGTGGCTGCCGCCACCGAGCACGGCGTTGTGTTGACCAACACACCGGAGCCGATCGCCGAGGCAGTGGCCGATCTCACCTGGGGTCTGATGCTGGGTGCTGCCCGGCAGATTCCGCAGCGTCACCACCGTCTGAAGTACGAAAACGCTGCGGATACCGAGCTCGGGGTGCGGGTCTATGGCAAGACGCTGGGGATCCTCGGGCTGGGCCACACGGGTAAGGCGGTCGCGCGCCGCGCCGCGGGCTTTTCCATGCGTCTGCTGGCCTGGAGCGAAGATCGGTACTGGGATGCGGCTTTCGCCGCACAGCACGGCGTCGAGCGTGCCGAGCTGGAGTCGCTGCTGCGACAGAGCGATTTTGTCAGCCTGCATCTGCGCACCTCCCCGACGACGGTGAACGTTCTCGGCGAAGCGGAGCTGGCGATGATGAAGCCAGGGGCGTTTCTGATCAATACGGCGCGCGCCGATCTGGTCGACGAACGAGCGCTGGAACAAGCTTTGGTTCGCGGCCATTTGGCCGGCGTCGCCACCGACGTCAACAGCGATTACGGCCGCCGTGGCCCCCTACTCGACCTGCCGAACGTGATTTCGACCCCTCATGTCGGTGGCCGCTGCCGCGAAACAGCCCTGGAGCAGGTCGAGCAGGCGCTGGCCAATGCCGCCGCCGTGATGCGCGGGGAGCGACCGCGACGGGTCGTCAACCCGGAAGTGTATGCCACGACCTCACTCGAAAAACGGCCAGGAGAGGAATGGTGAAGATCGCCGATATTGAATCCCTGCCGGTGCAGGCCCCCGGTCGCACGCTGGTCATCATCCTGGTGACCACGGACACAGGACTGGTGGGCGTCGGCGAAGCGGGCTTGCAGCGCCGCCCGATGGGAATCGCCGGAGTGGTCGATCACCTCAAGCGCTGGCTGGTGGGCGAGGATCCCCTGCGGATCGAGTATCTGTGGCAGCGCATGTTCCGCGGCGGCTTCTACCCCGCCGACCGCTTGGTCGGCTCCGCCATCTCCGCTATCGACATCGCTCTTTGGGATATCCTCGGCCAGACGCTCGGCGTTCCGGTCTACCAGCTTCTCGGCGGGCGGGTGCGCGACTTCGTTGAGTGCTTCCTCAACACCGACTATCTGCCAGGCGACAGCAGTGCCGACAAGGACATGTCGCGGCTCATCTCCGTCGGCAGCCCCGAAGCCGCTGCACAGCGGGCGGAGCGAGCGCTGGCCGCTGGTCATCGCTTTTTCCGCCTTTCCCCGCCCACAGCAGACGGTCCGTTCGACGCTCGGGCCGCGGTGCGCAGCCTGCTCAGCCAGCTTCGGGCAGTGCGCGCCGCGGTGGGGAACCGCATCGAGCTGATGGTCGATCTGCATACACGCCTTAACCCGGCCGAGGCGGCCTGGTTCTGCGCCGAAGCCGAACCGCTGGGGCTGTACGTGGTCGAAGACCCGATTCGTTCGGAATATCCCGATGGCTACCGGTGGCTGCGCCAGCAAACCCGACTGCCACTGGCCGCCGGAGAGCAGTGGGCCAACAAGTGGGAATTCCAGAAGCCGATCGAGCAGGGATGGATCAACTTCGCCCGCGTGGACGTCTGCATCGCCGGTGGGATCAGCGAGGCGCGCAAGATCGCGGCGATGGCCGAGACACATCTGATCCAGATGCTGTTTCACAACCCTCTCGGCCCGATCTGTACGGCAGCGTCCCTGCATCTCGACCTTTCGCTCGATAACGCGGGGCCACAGGAAGTTCTGTTCAACCCCAACGCCATGCTGCCCGACGTCTTTGAGTGCGCTTTCCAGTTGGACGGCACGCGCCTGACTGTGCCGGACGCGCCGGGGATCGGCGTGCGTGTGAACCGCGAGGCCGCGCTGAAGCACCCGGCGATCTATTCGGAGCCGCCGCACTTTCAACGGCCGGATGGCAGTTATACCAATTACTGAGATTGCCCGCGATTGCCCACCACTTCATCGTTTGGATCGCGAATCTTCTGAGAAAGAAGGGGTCACCAATGGAAACGCACTTCGCCGGCATCATTGTGCCTCTGATGACGCCGTTCGACGAGGACGAGAACTTTTCGCCAGAGGCCTACCGGACGCTCATTGAGTATCTGCTGGGCAGCGGGGTACACGGCCTCTTCCCCATCGGGAGCGTCGGGGAGTTCTACGCGCTCGAAACCAGCGAGATCGAGCGCATCATCGACGCAACTCTGGAGATCACGAACGGACGAGTACCGGTGATCGCCGGGACGGGTGCGGTGGATACCCGGCGAACGATCGCCCTCAGCCGTTACGCGGAACGCGCGGGTGCCGACGGCCTCACCATCCTTACGCCCTACTACATCCAGCCGAACGAGGAAGAACTATATCGCCACTACGCGGAGGTTCTGAGCGCCGTCACAATCCCCGTGCTGGGCTACTCCAACCCAGGCCGATCCGGTGGCTTGTCGCTGACGCCGGCGTTGGTGAGTCGGTTGGCTACGCAGTTCGAGCATTTCGCCGGCATGAAGGACAGCAGCGGCAACGTCTCGCTCCTGAAAGACTACATGCGCCTGACCCCGCCCGGCTTCGCCGTCTTCACGGGCATGGACACCATGATTTTCGAGGCTGTCATCAATGGCGCCCGCGGGGCTGTGGCGGGCATCGCCAATTTCGCGCCGGCGCTGGCCGTGGGTGTCTACGAGCGCACTCTGGCCGGTGACTACGATACCGCCAGGGCACTTCAGCGCAAACTGGAGATTCTGCGAACGACGTACAGCCTGGGGACGTTTCCAGCGGTCACCAAAACGGCAGCGCGCATGGTCGGGCTGCCCGTCGGACCAGCCCGGCGGCCGGTTGGCGCGCTCAGTGCAGCGGCGGAAGCAAGCTTGCGCCGAACGCTGATTGAGGTTCTCGGGGCCAATGTGCTTCGCGAAGGCTCTGTGTAGTTTGATCCCGTGGGTGACGCGACATGCGTCAGGATTATCGACTTTCAGATTCGACAACAGGCTCTTCATTACGCAGAATACAATCGTAGTGCTACGTGGATTTGAGGTCGTAATGATAGGCCTTCCTCGAGGCTTCAGATCCCACCAGGATTCGAACCAGCCCACGCAAGAAAACAGCGCTGACGAGTGGTTCGTCAGCGCTGTCTGAGCGAGCAGTGACCCCGGAAGGATTCGAACCTTCGACACTCCGCTTAAAAGGCGGGTGCTCTGCCTCTGAGCTACGGGGCCAGTGCATTTCATCCTATCATCTTGATCCACCGAGTTCAAGCCACAGCCCTGCACGTGACCGCATCGGCTCATCCTGGCAACATCGACTCGCCGTTGCCTATGACAGAATCGTGAAAACAAGATCGGCTGAACGAAAAGAGGACGCCCTGGTCGGACGCCCTCTTGCTGCATCGCCCACTAGTTCGGGAAGGTATAGCGCACCGTATAGGTGATGATCGCCTCCTGCCCCGGCTGCACAGTCGGGCGGAACTCGATGGTCGAGGAGTCCGTCTGGGTGTAGGACATCGATGAGGCGACGATCTGCCAGTTCGTCCAGCGGAACAGGTGCTCCGGCACGCGAATCTCGACCGCCTGGTCTTCCTTACGGTTACGCAGGCGAATTTCGTAGGTTTCCTCAAGAACATTGCTGGCGATCAGGCTGTAGCTGGTCTGGATGCGCTCGCCCACGAGATCGAAGGCGTTGCCCAGGTAGATTCGCACATCCTCGCCCTTTGCCGTGTGATCGATGACGTTTTCGCCGATCAGCAGCGCCGCGCCGTCCGTGTCTTCCTGATAGACCCGAATGCGGCCCGCCGGCAGTGCAGCGTCCAGACCGCCGTCCTCGCCCGTCGAGAATTCCAGATAGAAGCCGACATCCGTCACCCCGGTCTGCCCGTAGTACTGGTCGATGAGCGGGCTGCCATAATTGTAATAACCCTGACTGGGTTCATAGACGAAGATCGTGGTCGCAGGGATATCTGCCCCGGCGACGAATTCGACCTGCTTCGTCTCGTTCACACCGATGGTGACCGGTCGGGTGATCTCGTACAGCTTGTACTGGCTGAAGTCGCGCTGCGCGACCTGTTCTTCCGGCGCCGCAGCCGCATAGGCAATACCATCCGCCATCCGCGCCATCAGTTCCGGCTCCGGCAGACGATTGACATCCCCGGCGATCAGCTTGACCTGCGCATCCCGGTACGCCGCGCCGCTCTGGTTGGTCAATGTGACCCACCCGTTCAAATCGAGCGAGCGTTCATCATTCGCCAGCAGCAGGTTATAGTCCGCCGTCCAGTTCAAGCCGCCCGTCAGGTAGGTCAGCTTAACCTGCTGCTCGCCGCCGAGCGCCGACTGCACCATCCAGCGCAGCGTCGGACGCGTGATCAGACCGCCGGGCAGTTCTGGGAACCGCAGATCGCGCACCTTGTCCAGCCCGATAACCACCACCTGCCCGCCATCCGTGCGCAGGATGATCTCGCCGTTGCGTCCGCTCAGCAGATGTCCGCGATACTGCGTGCCATCCTCGGCGACGATCTCGATGGTCTGGTCAAGATAGCGTTCCAGCAGCGCGCTGCTGTTCACCAGATCGAAGACGTAGTTCTGTTCCAGGACGACCGTCCCCGTCGGATCAGTCAGCGAGACGAACGTGACCGACGTGGCATCGATCCCCGCCGCAACGTCCGTGAAGTTGAGCGTGTTCACGCCCTGCTGAAATGAGAAGGTGCGCCGATCCTGGACCAGCGCCGTCCCCTGATTGTAGATCGCCAGTGATACTCCATCCTGCATCGGTTCTCCTGTATTCTCCTGCGCTGCGGCGCTCCCGACCGACAGGGACAGCGCCAGCAGACTGAACGATAATACGCGCCTCAACATGGTTGTGCACTCCTATTCTGTCACTTCTACAGAGTCAGACGAACTCCCATGCGATTTTGTTCCCAGACAAACCCGCCAAACAAAAACTCCCCATCCACCGCGCGAAACGCCGGAGATGGGGAGCCGCAAAGATCGACGAGAATAGGCAGGAAGAACCTGTCGCCTCGAACTACACCAGACCCGCCGGGGTTTCCAGTAGTTCCTTGATCCGCTTGATGAACTGCGCACCTTCCGCCCCATCGCTGACCCGGTGATCGACGCTGACAGACAGCTTCATGCGATTTCCGATGCCAAGCGTACCATCCGCCAGCACGATCGGTGTCTTCTTTGCCGACCCCACCGCCACGATGCCCGCCTCAGGCGGGTTAATGATGGCGGCGAACTGATCGATGTCATACGGTCCCAGGTTGCTGACGGTGAACGTACTGCCCTGAATATCGTCCGGCTTGAGTTTGTTGTCGCGGGCGCGGGCGATCATCTCCTTGTTCTGAGCGGCGATCACGCTGAGCGCCGTGCGGTCGGCGTCTTTCGCCACCACGTTGATCAACCCGCCGGTCGGCAGCGCGACCGCGATGCCGATGTGAATCCGCTTGTGCCGCACCAGCCTGTCGCCATAGTAGTGCGTGTTCAGGTTCGGAAAATCGCGCAGCGCCAGTGCCACCGCCTTGACCACCAGGTCGTTCACGCTGACCTTATGCGCTTCATCGAGCGCCGCATTGATCTGCGCGCGGAACTTCAGCAGCGGCTCGACATCCACTTCGACCGTGAGATAGAAGTGCGGGGTCTGCTGCTTCGCCTCGATCATGCGCTGAGCGATGCGCGAACGCATCTTGCTCGTCTCGATGATCTCGACATCCGGTCCTTCAGGCAGCCTGCCGAAGCCTGGAGCGGAAATGACCGGAGCGGGCGCTGAAGGCGCTGCCGCCGGGGAGACGGGTGCGGGTGTCCAGTTCTCGACATCGCTCTTGACGATCCGTCCGCCGGGTCCGGTCCCGTGAATCTGCGCCAGATCGATGCCCCGCTCCGCCGCCATCTTGCGCGCGACAGGCGACGCCTTCACGCCGTCCGGCAGGCTGCCATCCTCGACTTCAGCCGCAGCCGCCGGCACAGAGACAGCCGGAGCCGAGGGAGCGGCGGCAGGTTTAGCCGCGCCGTTGCCGGACGGTCTGGCGGGAGCAGCCTGCTCGCCCACCGCACCGATCAAGCCAATGACCGAGCCAACGCGCAGCGCCTGCCCCGGCGTGCCGTTCAGCTGCAAGATCGTCCCGCCGGCGCTGACCGGGACCTCGACCGTCGCCTTATCCGTCTCGATCTCGGCGATCACATCGCCAGCGCTGACCGTATCGCCGACCTTCTTCGTCCAGTTGAGCAGGATGCCTTCATCGACCCCGGAGCCTACATCCGGCATGATGATTTCTTGAGCCATCAGTACACAATCTCCTTGACTGCGTCGACGACTTTCTGCGCATTGGGCAGCGCCATCAACTCGATCTCCTTGGCATATGGCAGCGGCACGTCCATCGCGCTGACCCGCTTGATCGGCGCGTCCATGTAATCGAACGCCGCTTCCTGAAGCTGCGCCGCGATCTCGCTGCCGAAGCTGAAGTGCGGGAGCGATTCTTCAACCACCACACAGCGATTCGTCTTCTTGAAACTCTCGAAGACCGGTTCCAGGTCGAGCGGACGCAGCCAGCGCAGATCGACCACCTCGGCTTCGATGCCTTCTTTCGCCAGCATCGCCGCCGCCTCCAGCGACCATTCTACGCCCCGCGCGTAGCTCACCAGTGTGACGTGCTCACCCTGGCGCTTCACGTCGCTCTTGCCGACGGGGATCAGATATTCATCATCCGGGATCAGACTGGGCTTGGAGTACAGGGCGATGGATTCGGTGAACAGCACCGGGTTATCGTCGCGAATCGCCGTCTTCAGCATCCCCTTGGCATCGTAGGCGTTGGATGGACAGGCGACGTACAAGCCGGGGAAGTGAGCGAAGATCGGCTCAGGAGTATGCGAGTGGGTCGCCGTCGCCTGGTTGCCCCAGCCGCTCGCCGCGCGGATGACCAGCGGCACTTTGAACTGTCCGTTGAACATATAGTGGACCTTCGCCGCGTGGTTGATGATCGCATCGATGGACAGGAAGGCGAAATTGATCGTCATGATCTCCGCCACCGGGCGCAGACCCGCCATCGCCGCGCCGACCGCCGCACCGGCGATCACCAGTTCGCTGATCGGCGTATCCTTCACCCGCCGTTCGCCGAACATCTCCAGCAAGCCGCGCGTCACGCGGTGCGTTCCCTGCCAGGACCCGACCTCTTCGCCCATGACGAAGACCGTTTCGTCGCGTTCCATCTCTTCGATCAGCGCGGCGCGCAGCGCCTCGCGCATCGGGACGTTTTTTTCGGTCATCTCGCTCGCTTACTCCACGTAAATGTGACGGATCAGGTCTTCGTAGGTGGGGACGGGGCTGGCTTCCGCGTAGCGCACCGATTCTTCGACGATCTCGTGGACTTCCGTGTCGATCTTCGCCAGTTCCGCTTCGATGCCGTCAAAACCCGCGAGCAGCTGATTCTTCAGGATGTTGATCGGGTCCTTGTGCGCCTGCCAGTCGTCCAGTTCGCGCTTGAGGTCTTCGCGCGCGTCGTACTGCTTGTCAGAGACGCCATGCCCCTTGTAGCGGTAGGTCAGCGCCTCGACCAGCACCGGACCCTTCTTGCGGGCATAAGCGACCGCCTCGCTGATCGCCTCGTGGACCTCGATCACATTCTGACCATCGACACGCGGACCTTGCTTCATGCCATAGGCGACGGCGCGCTTGACCAGCTCTGGCTGTCCGCTGGAGTCTTCGATTCGCGTGCCCATGCCGATGAAGTTATTTTCGATCAGCCAGACCACCGGCAGGTTCCAGACGGCGCTCAGGTTGAGCGACTCGTGGAAATAGCCGTTGTTGGTCGCCCCGTCGCCCATCAGGCATAGGACGACGTTTTCCGTGCCCATGTACCGCTCTTTGAAGGCGATCCCGGTGGCGAGCGAAAGATGTCCGGCGACGATGGCGTAACCGCCCCAGAAATTGTGCGCCCGCGACGCCAGGTGCATTGACCCGCCCTTGCCGCCGCTCACGCCGGTGCGCTTGCCCATCATCTCCGCCATCAGCGGTTTTGCGTCGACCCCGCGCGCCAGCGCGATGCCGTGATCGCGATAGCCCGTGAGCACATGGTCGCCTTCGCCCAGCGCCGCCACCGCGCCCACGCCAACGGCTTCATGCCCGCTGTACAGATGCAGGTAGACGCCGGTGATCTTTTTCTCGTGATACAGCTCATCGCAGCGGTTCTCGAACTGGCGGATCAAAACGATCTGGCGATACCAGTCGAGCAGCGTGACTTTGTCCAGCGACCTGGTGTTCGTCGCCATCGACGCCTCCTGTTGGCTTTCCGAAACGGCAGCGGCGTCTGCGCCGCGCGCAGATTCGTGGAAATGATGAATGGCGATAGTGTACATGATCGTCGGGTGTTCTTAAAGCAGAGAATGATGAGCATGATCCGACGCGCTATAATCATTTTGTCGGCTCGGCAGAGGAGTCATTGGGGAGAAGAGCCATGAGCGGCGCGCTGCTTGGACAGATCATCAATGGCTACGAAATCCGCGAGCAGATCGGCGCGGGTGGCTTCGGAGTGGTCTATCGTGCCGTGCAGCCCGCCGTCGGGCGCGACGTGGCGATCAAGGTCATCCTCCCCGAACACGCCGCGCAGCCCGATTTCTGCCGCCGCTTCGAGCAGGAAGCGCGCCTCGTCGCCCGTCTGGAGCACCCGCACATCATCCCGCTGTACGACTACTGGCAGGATGATCTGGGCGCTTTCCTGGTTTTCCGCTGGCTGCCGCGCACTCTCCGCGACGCCCTGATGGAGCACCCACTCCACCCCGAAGCTGCTGCCCGCCTCCTCGATCAAATCGCCTCGGCGCTGCATGCTGCCCATCAGGGCGGGGTCATCCACCGCGACATAAAGCCGGAAAACCTGCTGCTCGACGCCGACGGCAACGCTTATCTCGCCGACTTCGGCATCGCCAAGCTGCTTGACGCCGCCTCGCTGACCCTGGAGGGGCAGTTCGTCGGATCGCTCGCTTACGTCGCTCCGGAGCAGATCGACGGCGGCGCAGCGACCCCGCAGACCGACATCTACAGCCTGGGGCTGGTCATCTACGAGGCGCTGACCGGCAGGCGCGCCATACAGGGCGACACTGCCAGCAGTTTGATCCAGCAGCAGCTTCACGGCGCGCTGCCTTCGGTGCGCGAACGAAATCCGACTCTCCCGCCGGCATTCGATGCGGTGCTGGCTGTCGCCGCCGCCAAGAACCCCGCCGACCGCCATCCAACCGCCATCCGTTTCGCCCAGGCGTTTCGCGCCGCCCTGCCTGCGCCACGCAGTCAGCAGCCGCTTGCCGAACCCCTCACCGAACGCGAACAGGAGATTCTGCGCCTCATCGCCCAGGGGCTGACCAACGCCGTCATCGCCGAACAGCTTTATCTGACCGTCGAAACGGTCAAATGGTACAAGAAGCAGATCTACAGCAAGCTCGACGCTCACAGCAAGGAGATGGCGCTGGCACAGGCGCGGGCGTTCGGTCTGCTGGAACCGGAACCGGAGCCGAACGTTCCGCAGCCGAAGGATGCCAGATCTGTGACGGTGGCGGCTGCCGTCGCCGCTGTGCCGGCGCTGCGGCTTCCAGTGCAGACCACGCCTTTCTTCGGGCGCGAAGTCGAGATCGCCGCACTGCTGACGCTGCTGCGTCAGGATCCTCCCTGCCTGATCACGGTACTCGCGCCTGGAGGCATGGGAAAAACCCGGCTGGCGCTGGAAGTCGCCGGGCGCGCCGCCGCCTATTTCAGTGATGGCGTTGAATACGTTTCACTCGTCCAGGTGGCATCGCCGGCGCAGTTGGTCTCGGCAATCGCCCAGGCGGTCCGCGTATCACTGACCGGACAGGAGGAACCGAGAACCCAGCTTGTCAACCATTTTCGAAGTCGCCGCGTCCTGCTCGTGCTCGACAACTTCGAGCATCTTCTCGAAGGCGCGGACCTGATCAGCGACATCCTGCATGCCGCGCCGGAGGTCGGCATCCTGGTCACTTCGCGTGAGCGGCTCAACCTCAGCACGGAGACGATCTTTACGCTTGGCGGTCTGGACGTGCCCTCGGCGTCCGCCTCGGAAAGCGATCTGCCGGCATCGAGCGCCGTGCGCCTGTTCGTCGGCTCTGCCCGCCGAGTACACGGGAGCGTGCCATTTCCCGGCGAAGACCTGCGCCGAATCGCCGAAATCTGCCGATTGGTCGGCGGCATGCCTCTTGCCATTCTGCTGGCGGCGTCGTGGACCGAGATGCTCAGCATCGCCGAGGTGATCGAAGAAGTGCGCGGCGGCTTGGATGCGCTCGAAAGCCAGTGGCGCGACCTGCCCGAACGTCAGCGCAGCATCCGCGCCGTCTTTGACGCCACCTGGGCGCGCCTGAGCGACAAAGAGCGCGCTATCATGATGCGGCTTTCGGTCTTTCGCGGCGGTTTCACCCGCCGCGCCGCCGAGCAGATCGCCGGAGCATCGCTGCGTCTGCTGGCGTCGCTGATCAACAAGGCGCTGCTGGTCATGGACGCCGACGGGCGCTGCACAGTTCACGAACTGCTGCGCCAGTACGCCGCCGAGCATCTGACCGTGGCGGGGGCGGAAGCCGACGCCCACGCCGCCCACAGCGCCTACTACCTGGAGGCGCTGACGCGCGCCGAACCTGAATTGATCGCTCACAACCAGCTTGCGGTCCTCGCCGACGTCCGCATCGACCTGGAGAACGTCCGCGCCGCCTGGGACCGCGCCGCCGAAACTGGGGATTTCGCCCGACTGGCGCAGGCGCTGCACCCGCTGTGGCTGTACTACTTCTACGGCGGAGCCTATCTCGACGGCGAAGCCCTTTTCGCCGCGCTGGCGGGGCGGCTCCGCCAGATCGCACCTGCGCCGGAACGCGACGCCCTCCTCTTCGACGCGCTGACCCACCAGGCAATGCTGGCGATTCCGATGTTCGAGCGAGTACGGGCGAACAGCCTTCTTGATGAAGCGCGACAGCTGCAAAGTCCGGCGATAGACGACCGCCGCCTCGCCTTCTACTGGCTGACGCGCGGCTATCGCAATCCCTGGGAAGACGAAGCGGATCGCGCCCAGGCGTTATCAGAGGCGGTACGGCTGTACAGAAAAGTTCACGACATCTGGGGTGACCTGATGTGCATTGTCCTGCTGAAATGGGCGAGGTCGTATCACGACTACCCTCCAGACACCCTCGATGTGCTGGCGCGCGCCCTCAGTACCGCCCATTCCTTGGGGGACTCTTTCATCATCGCCCGCCTGCTGACGCTGACCGGACTGGCGCTCCAGCAGCTTGACAGCGATAACAGGGCGACGATTGCCAGCTTCGAACAAGTCCTGGCACTGCGCCGTGCCCAGGCCAATCCCTATTACATCGCCGGAGCGCTGATCAACCTGGCGCTTCAGCACGCGGCGGTGGGGCAGTTCGAGCTGGCGCTGCGCGAACTCTACGAGGCGATGGACATCCGCCGCCGCCAGGGCGCGACCCACAATACCGTCGGCTTGGACGACATCGGCGAGATCCATCTGCGCATGGGGCTGCTCGACGAGGCGCGCCTCGTCTTCGAGGAAGCCTACGCCATCGTCCGCGACACCGCGCAGCACGCCTGGCGCAACATCTACCGGCTCTATCTCATGGATGTCGATTACGCCGCCGGCGATTATGCAGCGGTCGAGGCGCGCGCGATGGAGCTGCTGGGCGAAAACGGCAGCGCCGAAAGCGGCGAACGTCGTCACCAGATGACGGTTGTCCTGGCGCTCGCCGGGCTGGCAGCGGCGGCGGACGGGCGAACTGCCGACGCCGAGACGTGGTTCGACCGTGCCGACGCCTACAGCCAGGGCGATCAGACCCGCAACGGCGCGCACTACGTGGAGATCATGCGCGCCCAGATGCTCCTGGCTGGGGGCGATCCTGCCGCCGCGCTGCATCGCCTGGAAAATGCGGTGCGCTACACCCGCGAAGATTATCTTGAAGATCTGTCTCAGGGGTGGGAACGCTACTTCGGGCTGGCATATGGGCTGACGGCGCAGAGCCGGGCTGCACTGCGCCAGGGGGATTCCGATCTGGCGGTCTCGTCATGCCTGGAAGCGCTCAGCTGGGCGACCCGCAAGCGCATCGACGCCTTCGCGCTCCTGGGGCTGATCGCCGCCGCCGAAATCGAGGCATCTGTCGATCATCAGGACCGCGCCCTCGCCATCATCCAGCTCGTCGCGCAGCATCCCCATACCTTCGCCGCCGACCGCGCCGAAGCGCTGCGCCTGCTGGCGTCTTACGGCGCGGCGGTCGATCCGACGGTCTCACATTCCGATCTGTGGAGTATCGTGCGCGATCTGCTGGACTCCTGACGAAGCATCTTCACGCCAGGTCCGCCGTATCGAGCAGGATGGTCACCGGTCCATCGTTGACGATCTCGACGGTCATCATCGCCCCGAACACCCCCTGCTCGACGCGCCCGACCCCTTCGGCGCGCAGCCGCTCGGCGAAGTAATCGACCAGCGGCGCGGCGAGGTCCGGTTGGGCGGCGTCGATGAACGATGGGCGGCGTCCCCGGCGCATGTCGGCGTAAAGGGTGAACTGCGAGACGACCAGCACGCCGCCGCCCGCTTCCAGGATGGAGCGGTTCATCTTGCCCTGCTCATCTTCGAAGACGCGCAGGTTCGCCGTCTTGCGCGCCAGCAGTTCGGCTTCGGCGCGGGTGTCGGCGTGAGTCACGCCGACCAGCGCCACGTAACCCCGTTCCACCGAACCGACGACCTGCCCCTCGATGGTCACACTGCCGCGCTGGACCCGCTGTAAAACGACTCGCATAGCTTTGCCTTTGGGGGTTTACGTGAAGTCTCGAATGAAATCCACAGGCGGACGACCCGGCGCGTCGCGCCTGCACGGCGGCGGGGTGTAGGGGCGAGCCGGCGGCTCGTCCGGCGAAAAGACAAATGACCCTGCATAGGTGGGTTCTCGTAGGGTTGCAGCGGACATCCATTGGGATGTCCCCAGAGGGGTGTAGGCAAGCGCCACTGCGCGTCCGCCAATGATTTCTTTCGAGAACCTACTTTAGAGCGACGTACAGCGAGGACGTTTTCTCATCCCTCATCCCTCTCTATACAAGCCCGACCCCCGAAGGCGGCGGCTCGTAGAAATAGTCGTCGCGATCATCTCCGCTGGGCGGTTCGGTCAGCGTCGCCAGATGGTGCTGCCAGTGAAACAGGAAATACTGCTGCACCGCGCGCTCGACGGTGAGCCGTTCGCCGGTGGGCGGGAAGTACACCGTGCGGGTGAAGCGGTCGATGGGCAGGCGCACGATGAAATCGGCGATGCGCCGCTCATTCTTTTCGATTCCCCGCAGCGTGGTGGTGACCAACCGCCGCTGAAACCAGCGGGCGCTGGCGTCGTTGAAACGGTCGATCTGCCCGGCAGTGAACCCGATGCCGATGCCGATCAGCGCCAGTTTGATCTGCATCAGCGTGAGGTTGTCCATCAGATGCAGATGCGCCAGCACCGCCGCCAGCGACCATCCGTGATAGTGCGGCTCGTACCACGCCTCTTGCGGGACGCCCTGGGCGAACGCGATCACCTGGCGGCGTACCGTATGGATATCGGCGATCAGCGCCCGCCGCTCCGCCTCGCCATCCAGGTAGCGCATGCGGCTGTCCGTGTCTGTCCCTCTCGCCATGCTGGTTTCCCCGTCTCTGCTTCGCCTCCGATCTTAAGGATTTCGCGGTGATGCGTCAACCGGAGCGCGGCTGCGTCTCAAGCCGCATCCCTACGATTCCCGATCCACAGCTTGACATGCAAGTGAGTTCTAACATATACTCCAACATGTTAGAGATAACTCACATGTATAACAGGAGCAGGAGCATGTCCAAGCTGGCACTGATCATCAAGACCCGCACCAAGGCTGGAAAACGCGACGAAGTGCGCGGACTTTATGAGCAGCTTCTTGCGCCGCGTGCCCTGACGAACCCGGCTCAGGAACTGGTGCTCATGAACAACGATGCCCAGGACCCGAACGTCTTCTACCTGTTCGAGGTCTACGCCAACCAGGAAGCATTTCAGGCATCATCTCAGGCGCCCTGGTTCTGGGAGTACAGGGGCGCGGCGGAGCCTCTGCTGGAAGGGCGACCAGAAGTGGTGATGGCGGTGCCGGTCTGGGGAAAAGGGATCTCCATCTAAAGCCTGTCTGATAATTGCCCTTGGTAGGGGCGCGTCGCGACGCGCCCGCCGTAACCGTGACGATTTTTCAGGCAGTGCGGGCGGCTCGCGAGCCGCCCCTACGAGAGCGTTGATGAATTATCAGATACGCTCATAGAATCGGGTCAGGGGCGCGCCTGACCCTGTTCGCCTGTCTTGGGTGCGCGCCGGCGCAGCGCCGTTACCCTTCGCAGGTCAGGCTGAGCGTGTAATCGCCGCTGCCGCTGTTGCTGCTGTACCACCAGCCATCACGCCCGGCGCGAATCAGGTAGACATCGTCCGCCGGCAGGGTGAGGGTCAGTTCCACGCTGTGATTTCCAGCGGAGTCTGCGCCTTCACCGGCGACAACAGCATTATTCAGATCGGCGGAGGCATAGATTCCCAACCACGCCGGCAGATCACCGGTCAGCCGGTTCATGGTGAGGGTGAGCGCCTGACCGTCGGTCCCTTCCAGACGCCAGGCATCGACCCGGTTGCTGCCATAAATCCAGTCGGCGACCGTTTCGCCACAGGCGAGCGCCCCACCATGCGTCTGACTGCCGAAATCGGCGTCGCATTCCAGCGTCAGCACGTAATCGCCACTGCCATTGTCACTGCTGTACCACCACCCATCACGCCCGGCGCGGATGACATACGTCCCATCCACCGGCAGGGTGAAAAAGACGACAGCGGTGTGCTCCGGGTCCTCGAACACGGAAGGATCGCGCAGGTTGACGCCGGCACTTTCGATCAGGGCGGTGTCCAAATCAGCGGCGTCGTACAGGTGCAGCATGCTCGCCATGTCGCCGCTGATCCGCCGCAAAGAAGCGCGGACGTTCTGCCCGGCTGATCCCTCAAATACCCACTGATCGACGCGGTTGGTCCCGTGAATCCAGTCGGTGACATCCATCCCGCAGGTCAGCGTCCCGCCGTGCGTCTGAACGCCGAAATCGGCTTCGCACTCCAGCGTCAGCGCATACTCTCCGCTTCCCGTCTCGCTGTTGTACCACCAGCCATTGCGACCGGCGCGGATGACGTAGGTCCCATCCGCCGGCAGAGTGAAGAAGACGACCGCCGTGTGCTGGGGATCTTCGAACACCGAAGGATCGCGCAGGTTGACGCCTTCATGATCGACCAGGGCGCGATCCAGATCGTCGGCGCTGTAGAGATGAAGCGAATTGACGACATCCCCGCTGACACGCCGCATGGTGACGCGCACATTCTGTCCGGCAGTCCCTTCGAACACCCATTGATCGACGTTGTTGCTGCCATAGACCCAATCGGCGGCGCTCTGCCCACAGTTCAGCGCACCGCCGTGCGTCTGCACGCCAAAATCGGCATCACATTCCAGAGTCAGGGTGAATTCGCCGCTGCCCGTCTCGCTGTTGTACCACCAGCCATTGCGACCAGCGCGAATCAGGTAGGTGTCGTCCGCCGGCAGGGTGAAGAAGACCATCGCCGTATGCTGCGGGTCTTCAAACACCGAAGGATCGCGCAGGTTGACGCCGGTCTGCATGATCAGTGACTTATCCAGATCGGTGGCGCGATAGAGGTGCACCGAATTCGTCATATCGCCGCTGGTCCGCCGCATGGTGACGCGGACATTCTGGGCGGTTTGCCCATCGAAAGCATAGGCGAAGACGCCGGCGCTGTCCTGGACGGTGGCGGTTACCGTCTCGCCGCAGGCGATGGCGCTCGCCTGCGCTGGCAGCGGGGCATGCAGTTCATGAGCAGCAATCAGATCGGAAGGGGTCAGAAAGATCAGGGCGAGGAGAATCAGCAGGCGAATCATATCTTGCTCCCTAAAGCGTGTAATTTTACCCCGGTGAACGTCTACCTGCGTCCTGCCGGGTATTGCATATAATATTATAGCCGAGGAGTCAGCATCCTCGGCGGGTGATTCGCCCGCCTCCCCCCTCGCTCTGCCAGCGCCATGACGGGCAGGGTTCAGTCAAGATGAAAGACCTCCTCCAGAACGATCAACCCCTGGTCAGGATGCGCGCCGGGCGGCAGTTCGAAGAATGGAGCCATCATCGCCTGCCAGCGGGCGTTCACATCCGTCTGAGCCATCGCCGCCTGCGCCGCCTCTAACGTCCCCGGCGTTTCGAAATAGCCGAAAAGCAGCCCGTCCTCGCGCAAAAAGAGCGAGTAGTTGTGCCAGCCCGATTCGCGCAGCGCATCGAGCATTTCCGCCCACACCTGCTGGTGATGCCGCTTGTACTCGGCGATCATTTCCTGCCGGACCTTCAGGATAAAGCCGATGCGATTCATCTTCATGCCTCCGTCATGCCTTCAGGCTGGCTAATCCATCACCACCAGTGGAATGTTCATCATGCGCGCCAGCTTGCGGAGGCTGCCCACCCTATGCCCTACTCCCAGCGCCACGTGATGCGTTGGACCTTCCTCGCACCAGCGGTCCATGAAGGTCGCCGGGTCGAGTCTGAACTTCAAACGCGAATTGGTGTTGCCGATTTGCAGGGTATCGCCGGGGATCGATTCGCCCTCCGCCGCCAGCAGCTTCAGCCGCCCCTCGGCGGTCTGGGTCAGCCCCAGGATGGTGATCGGTCCCAGTCTGACGTTGAACTGCACCGAGATGCCATAGCCGCGCTTGCCGTGAAACAGCCCCAAGCCGCGCAGCACTGGCTTCTGATCGCTGATGCCGATATGCCCCGGTCCATCGTGCCCCATGAGGATGAAATCGTCGTTGAAATCCATCGCGTAGAATTCGGTGTACGAGCCGCCGGCATTGAAGCGGTCCATGATCATCATGGCGACGCAGGTCTTCAGGTCGCCCTCGCCCGCCGCCGGGATGCCGCGCGCTGTCAGCAGCGAGTTGCCGACGATCAGCGACGCGCCGAGTTCCTCGTTGGCGTTGCCGTCCAGCCCGCGATAGTAGTAGGTCAGCCCCTGCAGGTCGAAATCAGCCGTCAGCCGGTCCAAGCCACAGGCGACGCGCGCCGACCACGCCATGCCTTCGTCGGTGACTGCTTTGGAGATGCGATCGCGCCCCGGTTCGGCGATCTCAAACACCCGCCGGATTTCGTCGATCTTGGCGCGCACTTCGGCGTCGGTCGCCGCCTCGACGCGCCTATGCAGATCGTCCATCTCCAGCACTTCAATGTGCGCGCCCAGCTGGGCGTGGTGCATAGTGAAGTCGGAGTACATGTCGAGCATACCGGGATAGGTGTGCCCCAGGAAGCCGATACGGCTGTAGTTGATCGACCGCATGACGCTCGCCGCCGTCACCCACTCACGGATCTCACCCCAGGCGCGGTCGTGGTACTGGTTGGCGTAGCCCTCAACCGGCGACAGCAAGCCGGATACGACGTTGAATTGAATCCGCCCGCGTGCAAAGGCGTTGGAGATTTCCGGCACGCAGCAGGCGCAGCAGTTCGCCAGCCACTCCGCCGTATCGGTATCGAGATAGTCGAGCGCCGGGACGGGCTGCAAGTTGAGGATCAGCACCGGGGCGCGGCGGCGCTGCACCGCCGGCAGTACCTGCGATGACGTGGAATAAGTCCCGACGTAGCAGATGATCAGGTCGACGTTTTCGCGGGTGAACAGGTCGCCCGCCGCGCGCGCGCCCGGCGCATCATCCACCAGACCGGCGGAGACGACCTCCGCACCCATGTCAGTGATGCGAGCTTCCACCCGCTGCTGATACCCTTCCAGACGTTCTTTCAGCCCGTCGAACTGGGTCCAGTAGGCGGCAAGCCCGATCCCGAAGACGCCTACTTTGGCGCGAATCGCGTTCATGAACAAACTCTCCTCGTTCCTGTAGTCCGGTGTGGTTGTTCCGATGTGATCTAGTCGCATTAATACAATGTCCTCACCCCTGCTGCGCTGCGCTTAGCTTCCCCTCTCCATTTCACGGAGAGGGGATTAAGGGGTGAGCTGTTTCGTCCGCAGCCGCGACCAGGGCATCTGAATTTTCCCCTGCCGCAGCTGATCGATGCCGACCGCCAGCAGCAGCACCAGCCCCTGCGCGATGTTTTGCAGCTCTGTTGAGACGCTTTGCAGCTTCATGCCGTTGAGCAGCGTGCTGAGGATGAGGACG